>NZ_JBZFUM010000026.1:0-32307 GCF_058314535.1 Streptococcus sp. ELY_125
ACCGACTGCTTAGCGACCAAGGTCTTGTCGATATCGACCCCTATGTTATTGGTGATGGCCTTGTTAACCTGAGGCTGGATGGCATAGCTAGCATAGTGGTAACGAACCGTTGGAACAGCGGGTGCCACTGGTGCAGCCGGCGGAATCGGTGCAACCGGTTCAGTCGGAGGTGTCGGAACAACCGGTGCTACTGGTTCAGTTGGTTCAGTTGGCGGCGTTGGTGCTACTGGTTCGGTTGGTGGGGTTGGCGCTACCGGCTCTACTGGAATAGCGGGCTCGGTTGGTGGGGTTGGTGCTACTGGTTCAGTCGGCTCAGTTGGCGGTGTCGGTGCTACTGGCTCTATGGGTTTCACTGGAACACCAACTGCCTTAATATCGGAGTTAAAGGCAAACCAAACTAGATAACGTCCGGTCGACGCGATATCAAAGCTGACATCACTGCCATTAGCCTTACCGACAATAGCACCATACCATTTAAGTGGACTGAGTTCTGTATCCCACTCAGCATAGTCAAAGCGTGAGCCTTCTGCTATAGAATCTGTAGAGTGATCAGCATGAACATCGCCATTTGGATGGGGGACAATAGCAGATCCTGAAATTGGGATCATCTCACCATTAAAGCCAGAGACCCACTCCACTGATTTTAAATCTGAGTTTAAAGAAGAAAAGCTGAACAAACCGCCTGTCAAATCGATTAATTGACCATCAGCATCGTAAAACTTTGCAGCCATATTAATCCTGATGCTCCCACTCATAGCGGGATACCAGAGAGTCTTAGTCGGATCCTTGTATAAGACTATAGGAAGCACCTCATCAGTGATACTTGCCTCTTTCAGAGTGTAGGTATATGTTACTTTTGAGATCTTTTTACCATCAAAAGTTGAATTTTCAAGATTTGTATAGGTGACAGTAAGCGGAACACCTTTGTTCAGAACAACTCTTGTACCATCAGCTAGGTCTTCCATATTATTGATGATATCGATATATTCTTTATAAGGTGTATCGATCGGTAAGGCCGCAATGTAATCTGTTAACTCGTCCTTAGTGTACTGTTTTACAGAAGCCTCTAGACTCGTTATGGCATTATCTTCACGCTTAAAAATTAGAGGTTGGGGCGTTGCCACAGATAGGTAGCCATCTTGATTTTTCTTATTTTCTGCTTCTACCAGTGCCTCTTGATATTTAATGACGTCTTGGTCGTATAATTCCTTATTAAGATCATAAGTTGCTTTATCCTGATCATACTTGGCTTTAGCTGTATCATAGGCTGCCTTGTCCTGATCGTACTTGGCTTTAGCCGTATCATAGGCTGCCTTATCCTGATCATACTTGGCCTTAGCCGTATCGTAGGCTACCTTATCCTGATCATATTTAACCTTGGCTGCATCGTAAGCAGTTTTATCTTGATTGTACTTGGTTTTAGCAATATCGTAGGCTGCTTTGAGGCGATCATATTCTGTTTTAGCGGCATCATAAGCTGCCTTATCCTGATCATACTTGGCTTTAGCCGTATCATAGGCTGCCTTATCCTGATCATACTTGGCTTTGGCCGTATCGTAGGCTGCCTTATCCTGATCATACTTGGTTTTAGCCGTATCATAGGCTGCCTTATCCTGATCATACTTGGCCTTAGCCGTATCGTAGGCTACCTTATCCTGATCGTACTTGGCCTTAGCCGTATCATAAGCGGCTTTATCAATATCATAAACTGCCTTAGAGGCTGAATAATCTTTTAAAGTTGTCTTAATTTCTTCTACTTGCTGGGCATAATCCGCATCGATCTCCGCCTGCTTAGCAGCTGCTTGTTCTGAGGTCTGAACGGTCCCCGCGTCCACATCAGCCTCTTCTTGAACCGTCACACCAGCTTGGTAAGCTTCCTTAACCGCCTGCTCCAATTCTGGTGACGGAGCCTCTACAACCAGCTTCTCCCCATTGTTCTGGCCGGCTTGGGCCTGACTCTGGCTGGCTTGGTCGCTGGCTGGCCCTTGAGCTTCCGGCAGATTAGTCGCTGGGTTGCCTGTTGCTGTCCCGACAACCTTCGTGTCAACACCGCTTGTCGATGTTGTTTCCGATACTTCCTCGGCTGCTGCTCTATAGCCTGTCAGTGACACCAGCGCTGTGGCTCCCAACACAGCACCGCATAGAGATTTCACAACCTTACTTTTTCGAAAACCGTAAACTTGTTTTGCTTTCATTGTTTTCTCCCAATATTTTTCTAAGCAAATCATAATTTGCCTGCTTCATTGTAACATAGAATCGCTTTTAAAGAAATATTTTTGTTATACTTTTAATTTATATGAAATCAGAAGTATATTTTTTTGATTATTATAATCTTTTGGCGCCAATTCTTGCAAAATAGGCACAAGCAAAAGCGTATTTTTCTAGCCTTCCAATCTATAAAACTTAGCATTCTTTATTGTATTCAAACAGTATAAAAGGACTATGAGACATCATTTGTCTTAGAGTCCTGAACTTAGATCTGAAGAATCTTGATTCTACCTTCGTTATTTTTTACTAAAATCTCATTGTTACGATATTTCCAAGTAATGTTATAAACATAGTAAAAATTGCTACTACAAGCAGCCGCAGGCAAGCTGACGATAAAAGAGAGGTAAATCGGATTCGATAGCCATGCTAAAAAAGCGGTTAATAGAAGACTGAGGTTTTAATACTAGGCTCAAGGATCTTTAGAACCACTAATATAACTGGTGGTTTTCGACAGTCAAAAAAGCCAAGCTTAATCAAACTTGGCTTTTTATTCCTATCGCATTTGAGACAGTCAGTTAACTCAGCTTAGAGCTTATCTGCCACAGCGGCTAAAAGTGCTTGGATGGCTGAGGCATCTGAACCTCCAGCCATAGCCAGATCTGGCTTACCGCCACCGCGACCTGAAACAATTGGAGCCAGCTCCTTGATGAGGTTACCAGCGTGGACATCCTTGGTCTTGCTGGCAACGAGAACATTGACCTTTTCTCCAATACTTGCAGCAAGAACCAAAATATCAGAGTGGTCAGCTTGCTTCCAATTATCCGCAAAGGTACGCAGAGCACCAGCATCTGAAACCTCCACTTGACTGGCAATGTAACGGATGCCGTTTGCCTCCTTGACATCTTTGAAAATATCGCCTGCTGCGGCAGCAGCAGCTTTTTCTTTGAGTTCTGCGACTTCTTTTTGCAGATCTTTAACTTGCTCGGTCAGATTTTGCACCTTAGCTGGGACTTCCTTAAGCTGGGGTGCTTTGACAGTCGCAGCCACTGCCTTAAGGGCATCCTCTTCCTCACGGAAGGCTTCAAAGGCTTGTTGACCGGTCAGGGCAAGGATACGGCGAGTACCTGATCCGATCCCTTCTTCTTTGACGATCTTAAAGAGCCCAATTTCAGAGGTATTACCCAGATGAGTACCGCCACAGAGCTCGATAGAATAATCACCGATAACCACGACACGAACATCCTTGCCATACTTCTCACCGAAAAGAGCCATGGCTCCCATCTCCTTAGCCGTATCAAGGTCAGTCTCAATCGTCTTGACCGCAATAGCTTTCCAGATTTGTTGATTGACCTCTTCTTCAATACGACGGAGTTCATAAGCGCTCACAGCCTCGAAGTGGGTGAAGTCAAAGCGCAAGAAGTCTTCTTCATTGAGCGATCCGGCCTGAGTCGCATGTTCACCAATGACATTGCGAAGGGCCGCATGGAGCAAGTGAGTGGCCGTATGGTTTTTCTCAACCGCATAGCGACGTTTGTGGTCGATTTCCAAGTGATACTCTGTCCCGAGAGTCAATTCGCCTTCAACCTCAACGGTATGGAGGGCTTGACCATTTGGTGCTTTTTGCACATCCGTCACACGGGCTAGGATATGCCCAGCGGCATCTGTGATGACACCATGGTCAGCAACCTGCCCGCCCATTTCAGCGTAGAATGGTGTTTGCTCAAAGACGAGAAGGGCTTGACCACTAGCTACTGAGTCGGCACGCTCGTTATCCACAATGATAACAGAAAGCTTGCTATCTAGGACTTCCTTCTCATAGCTGAAGGTTGATGGCTCGACGATACCTGCGAGGGTTTCGTTTTGCATGCCCATTGAACCGCCCTTGACAACGGCAGCCCGAGCCCGCTCTTGCTGCTCTTTCATGGCAGCTTGGAAACCAGCATGGTCAATTTTATAACCAGCATCCTCTGCCAACTCTTCTGTTAGTTCAACTGGGAATCCGTAGGTGTCGTAGAGTTTGAAGATGTCCTTACCTTCCAAAGTATCCTTACCAGCCGCTTTGAGATCAGCTAGGAGCTCTTCCAAATGACCGCTACCGGCATCAATTGTGCGGGCAAAGGTCTCTTCTTCGCGTTTAACGATTTTCTCAATAAAGTCTTGCTTTTCCAGTACTTCTGGATAGTAAGATTCCATAATTTTACCAACCGTTGGAACAAGTTTGTAGAGGAAGGTATCTGTAATTCCCAAACGGCGGCCATGCATGACCGCACGACGAAGGAGACGGCGCAGGACGTAACCGCGTCCTTCATTACCAGGGAGAGCGCCATCACCAATAGCAAAGGAAAGAGCACGGATATGGTCAGCGATGACCTTGAAACTCATGTTGTCGCCATCTGGATCGTAGGTCTTGCCTGAGAGATTTTCAACTTCCCGAATAATAGGCATAAAGAGGTCTGTTTCAAAGTTGGTTTTAGCCCCTTGCATAACTGCTGCCAGACGCTCTAAGCCAGCACCTGTATCAATATTTTTACTTGGAAGCTCCTTATACTCTTTACGTGGAACTTTAGGATCTGCGTTGAACTGTGATAAGACGATATTCCAGATCTCGATATAGCGGTCGTTTTCAATATCTTCTGCCAAAAGACGAAGTCCTATATGGTCTGGATCAAAGTCCTCACCACGGTCGTAAAAGATTTCGGTATCTGGTCCTGAAGGACCAGCTCCTATTTCCCAGAAGTTATCTTCAATTGGAACCATGTGACTGGGCTCCATTCCACAAGCAATCCAGCGGTTATAGGTAGCCTTGTCATCTGGGTAATAAGTCACATAAAGCTTTTCCTTAGGAAAGGCAAACCAGTCCGGACTAGTTAAGAGTTCATAGCCCCACTCGATCGCCTCATCACGGAAGTAATCTCCGATTGAGAAGTTCCCCAGCATTTCAAACATGGTGTGGTGGCGGGCTGTCTTTCCGACATTTTCAATATCGTTAGTACGGATCGATTTTTGAGCATTGGTAATACGGGGATTTTCTGGAATGACAGAACCATCAAAGTATTTCTTGAGGGTAGCGACCCCAGAGTTAATCCAGAGGAGGGTGGGATCATTGACCGGCACTAGGTTAGCTGATGGTTCTACGGAGTGGCCTTTTGATTTCCAAAAATCTAACCACATTTGACGAATTTGTGCTGATGTTAATAGTTTCATTGGTAATTTATAACCTTTCTATATAGCTATTCTTAGTTAATTTGAGGCTGAGCTAGCTGCAATCCCAGATTCTTGGGCTTTCACATAATCAATCGCTACGGTTAAAGCGATGACTAGGTCACAGTAAGCTTCATTATAAACCTCAATATTATAAGTTGAGGTCATTCGAAACCACTCCTGTGAGATGCGAGCTACGATTTGACCGTTTTGCAGCAGGTTGAAATTCATATCCCAGAAGTTGCCCTGAACTTCCATATTCAGATTTTCGAGAGAATAATGGGGTTTAAAAAAGCTAAAATCCTTTTTGATGGTAACAATTTGTCCATTGGCTAGATTCACATCAAATTTAGGAAGGAAGGCCCACACCCGCTTTTCAATTTTCCCTACCTGATTTCCAGACATATCCGCAATTGTAAAGGTCTTTGGAATTTTGAAGAGGCTGCCTTCCACTTGATAGGTGGGCATGCCCAGCTCATCATTGATAATAAATTTTCCACCCAAAGACCACATCTTTTGTTTAATTTGAAATGTTTTCATACAGAACTCCTCGGTATAATAAAAAGTTATAAAAAGACAAGTCCACTTTAAGAGAAGGGCGAACTAAGCCGCGGTACCACCTCCATTTTATGAACTTGTCATTCTTCATTAAGTTTATTAAGTTGTTAAGACTGAGTAGCAAGCTCACCCTACCTGTCTGGCTCGCAGCATCCGCCAGATTTCTGAACTGGTATTAAAGGGAAACCATTCTCAATTCCTACTAGCTTTGACGATAAAATCTCAAGTTGGATATTTTATTTAGCTTTTGAAGATGAACTTGATGCTGATGAGTCTAAACCGTAGTTAGACAGTAAAGAGCTGTATGTTTGATCTTCAATAGTCACGTTGTACTCTTTGAGTAAGTTAGCTGTGACTTTATTTGTAAAGCTGCTATCGCTAACTTTTTTGTTAACGTAGACATCTGACAAACGTTTCTTGTAAGCTGTCCAATCAGGATTCTTCTCTGTTTTATCGGTAACCTTGACAATGTAGTAGCTCTTGGAGCTATCATTGCCCGAAACTTCAACGACATCCGAAACAGCATCTTTATCCAACTTGAAAGCCGCCTTTTGGACTTCTTCCGGCGGAAGGTTTTGCGATTCATTAGAAGATGATGCATCGCCCGAATCGAAAGCAACATTTTCTTGACCGTTGTTATCTTTAGCCAATTGACTGAAATCCGCACCGTCAGCTGTAGCTTGCTCATGGAGAGAATCAGCTTTTTCCTTGTCGCTTACTTGGATGTAGCTAACCGTTACAGTTGGGGTATAATCCTTGTACAGCTCCTGTAATTTCTTATCGGTTAAATCCTTTTTAGCAGCTTGTTTGTAAGCATACTCTTGCAGAGCTTGAACTCGCAGACCTTCTTTAAAGGTATCAGCTGTCATACCGTTTTGTGATAGAAGCGTCGTCAGCTGATCACCATACTGCTTAACGTACTGCTGATATTTTTTATCAACGGTATCATTAGACACTTTTTTGCCGTATTTATCCTCTAACATCGTTGAGAAGATCTTTTGCAAGAGGGCAGTCTTTGTAGCATCTGAACCCTTAGAGCTTTCATAAAGATCAGCAACAGTGATGGTTTTCCCCTTCATGCGAACCAAAACAGTCTGCTCAGACGGTCTGCTGTTCATCCACAAGTAAGTTCCGGCTCCCCCCAGAGCTGCTGCTAGGACAATTGTAGCCAATCCTCTAAAGACTTTACTGCCAAAGATCGTCGCTAGAGAATGGAAAAAACTACCTTCTGTTTTTTTCCTTTTCTTGCGCTGGTCTTTTTTAGTACGTCGGTTTTTATTTTTCACTTCATCTTGAAATGCTTTTCTACTAGCCATGTGTCACTCCTTATTTATATTTGGGCTCCCCGCCCTAAACGTTAACTTTTCTATTATAACATACTTTTAGAAATCTTGCCTAGTCCGGTAAAGTTACATCGGAGGCATTCTTACGAATGAGGAGGAGACCATCACTGATAGGTAGAAGACTGGCTGTCAAATCTGGGTTAGTCAAAGTCGCCTCCATCAGCCGTTGGAGTCCGCGATAAATAGCCCGTTGGCCTCGTCTGATCTCGGTGATGGGACGTGTGAGGTCACCGCCTTGAAAAACATCATCAATCACAATGACACCGCCGACCCTAAGTCGCTTAAGCACCTCCGGCAAAAAAACGATATATTTGGACTTAGCCGAATCCATAAAAACAAAGTCAAACTGGGTCTCTAGATTTGCTAATATGTCTGCAGCCTCACCTTCGAGGAGGGTGACTTGTCTGCGTTTATCATAGCAGGCAAAATTTGCTTTAGCTAAATCGATCATTTCTTTATTGCGCTCAATTGTAGTAATCGCAGCCTGAGGCGCATATTCAGCCATCAAGAGAGCTGAATAACCGATAGCGGCTCCTATTTCTAAAATTGACTGCGGTGCCAGAGTCTGCAAAAGAAATCGAAAATAGGCTGCTACTTCTGGCTGAATAATAGGGATATTTTCTTTTTGGGCAAAAGCTGCTAAATCTTTAAGCGCTCCTGTTTCCCGTTTCTGATGAGTGCGCATGTACTGAACGACTTCTTCTTTGACAATAGGACGACGCATATTGCGATTGGCATTTTTACTGTATGATTGAACCATGATTTCATCATATCAGACAGACAAGGAATTTGTAAAGTCAACTGCTGGAAAATTTTTTCTCCCCTAGATATCTTGAACAGGAAAAAAGCAGTTTTTACCAAGAGATTGAAATTTTTTCATGCTATAATAGCATCAGGAAGCTTAAAAGAAATTTCGGACTAAAAAGATTGAGAGGCGGTCAGCTTTCCTTGTATCTACAGTAAGACTACCTAGCTTAATGTCTTAATATTTTTTACATTAGAATGGAGTTGAATTTATGCATAAAGGATTTAAGGCTTTTAAAGATACCCTATCCAAAGAGAGCTTGAAGGCTATCTACAATGAAACCAAAATTGAGGTTGCCAACGAAGAAACAGAAGGGACAGAAGCTTTCTCACTGGCTTTGGCTACCCAGTATGCCGTCAATCTTGTGGAAAAATACCAAGAATGGCTGAATAAGGACAAATAAGCAAATAGAAAACGAGCATATTATCAAAAGATTTGCTCGTTTTTTACTAATTTTAGACTACTTTTATCACTCTTTTAATATCCACCATTTTCAGTACTAGTTCTGACACAAAATCACCTATCGTCTTTTGTTGAAGGATCATAAGTATATTGGGCTAGAAATTCCTTTTCTGAGTTAGGAATTGGATAATCAGATTTATATAATTTTCGAATATCTCTATAATTGACTGAGTATCCTTTTTTCTCTTTAGTCCAAATGACCTTACTATGAAAAGTTTCATTTTCTTTTGAAAAATATTTTCTAGCCTTAACATTCATTGGCCACGGTGCTAAAGCCAATTGAGGCCGTTTTTTCAGAGGTGTATTTTATGTTATTTCCTACAAACTCATAGGTTCCTATACCATAGGTAATAACAGGAGTTACTGCCATCTCCTCTTCTTTGGTGTACTGCTTATTGGGATCCGAGTTGACATTGCCGTTCTCATCTATTTCGTAGGCATTCCACTGTGTCACCAGATTGCCATCCTTATCAACCACAAACTCGGTGTGGAAACCGTCACCTGAGCTGACATACTTAGAATTCTCACCATATTTTTCGATATGGTTCTTATAATCCTTGGGTTCTCCCTGATACTTATTGTGATAACGGGCCTTTTCTCCCTTAAATTGATGATGGGGGTGGGCGGCATTAGCTTCGTAGGGTAAGTGACACAAGGAGATTGTCCCTAATCTATAATCTGGCGGAGGTACTTATCTTTTTTAGCGACTGACTTATTGGTGATATCTCCATAAAAATAGTTATCGACTAAGCCATCTTTGATATAAAATCTCACATATTCTACACCTAAACTATCGCTATTATATTCATAACAGCTATCATATCGTTCACCTTCACTATAAGATACTTTTACATACTTTTCTGTTTCAAAATAATCAGTGTATTCTTCTAACAAATCCATGGTGCCCCCTTCGTTGCTATCTCCATTATCTTCTTTATAAAGTTCTACAGCTTTTGAAGGGTTCTCTATTTTATTATCTGGTTCACCAAATTGCTTAATTAATTTCCCTTTTGTTGTCTTATTTAGAACTATCGTATCGTGAATACCAGTGACTGTTAACTGATCTGATTTACTCTTTAAAAATCCTATTTGCTGCAAGCGCTTAAGTATAGCACTAATAGGCATGTTAAAAATAGTATTAGTATTCTTTTTTCCATTTTTAATCCACAATCTGACGGAGGTATTTGTCTTTCTTGGCGATCGTTTTATTAGCAATAGGGCCTTCAAATCGATAACTTCTAACAACATCATCAACAATAAAAAAGTAGACCTTCTTTACCCCAAGATTTGCGTCTTGGTAAACATAATAAGAATCAAAATCCCTTCCTAATTTAGAACTTTTGTTAACTTTTACGGTATCCCAATAATCCGTTTGTTGTTCTAAAGAATAATTAATATCTTCGGATTCATTTAATTTTGAAAACAAATTTTTAGCTTTTCTAGCATTTTTTATAACTTTATTTGGACTACCATACCATTTTTTTAAATCTTTAACAGTTGTTTTTTTACATACAACAGTTCTATGAATATCACTTACTGTTAGAATTTTTGATACAGTTGATTTTCCACAGCCAGCTAAAAAAATAGCAAATATTAATAGAACAAATAATTTCAGTACTCTTAATTTCATACATTATCCCTTCAGTTTATCATTTGCGCCCTCTTCAGATTTACTAGTGTCAAAATAATCAGGATCTCCTTCAAATTCTTCACCGGTCACTGGATCCTTCCAACCCTTACGAACCTCTTTTCTGACCTTAGGATCATATTTTGAAACGGGATTAGCGTCGACCTTATCATGATAATCACCGTCTGAGTTCTCCGCATAGTTGACACTGTTGCCGTCAACCAGCTGCATCTGCTCTTCTTTGGTGTACTGCTTAGTTGGATCCGAGTTGACATTGCCGTTCTCATCTATTTCGTAGGCATTCCACTGGGTGACCAGATTGCCATTTTTATCAACCACAAACTCGGTGTGGAAACCGTCGCCTGAGCTGACATACTTAGAATTCTCGCCGTATTGTTTTATGTGAGCCTGATAGTCCTTGGGCTTGCCTTGATATTTATTATGCAAACGAGCTTTTTCGCCAGTAAACTTACTGCTAGGGTGGTCTTCATTATAGCGTTTGATACGTTCAAGGGCGTTCTTTTCATCAGGATAAGCGGCACGCAGGGCATCATTGTTCTTCTTATCCATGTAGTAGCGGAACTGATGGGTCTCCTGTGCGCGGGTGATCTTGACTGCCTGCTTTAAGATTTGTCGGCAGACCCTTGGGATAGGCACCTTGAACAATGCCAGAGAAGGTATTATCAAAGGTAACGGCCTCATCCATGTTAGTCGTAAACTTGTAGGCACCCTGCTGGTCACTGTCCGTGATTTTCATGTTAGTCATCTGCAGGAAGCCATTTTCATCAACCTTGGCTCCAAGCACCTTGTAAATCATGTCCAAGGTCTTTTCCTGACCTTCTTAACGGTCACTTTACGTCGAAAGTCGTAAACAACATTAACCTTTGAGTTTGCTAGAATCTAAGATAAAGGGATATACTTAACAATGCCTTTATTCTATAATCTGGCGGAGGTACTTATCTTTTTTGGCGACAGATTTGTCTGTTATGTCTCCGAAATAGTATTCGCTTACTAATCCGTCTTTAAGATAGAACCTAACATATTCAATCCCTAAATTTTTATTTCGGTATACATAACAACTGTCATAGTCCCATCCATTGCTATAATCATAGTCATGTTTTACCGATTTTATTGTTTGGTAAAAATTAGTTTCTTCATCTTTAGAACTATCGTATCGTGAATGCCAGTGACTGTTAACTGATCTGATTTACTCTTTAAAAATCCTATTTGGCTGCAAGCGCTTAGGTATAGTACTAATAGGCATGTTAAAAATAGTATTAGTATTCTTTTTTCCATTTTTAATCCACAATCTGACGAAGGTACTTGTCTTTCTTGGCTGCTTTTTTATCAGTCACATGATTATCAAACATAAAAGAAACTACTTTATCGTTTATTACAAAGAAGTATACAGCTTTAACACCTAGTTCCTCGCCTCGATATTCATGGCATACTTGATAATTACCCGTAGGTCTTTTAGAATCTGAAGATTTTTTAACGGTATCCCAATAATCTTGATCATCCAGATGATCGTCCGTTGAGTATTCATTATCAAGGATCCTTTGCCGAATTTCTTCAACTTCGTCCTCTCCCTTCGTAATCTTATAGGGCTCACCGTACATTTGATGTAAATCATCAGTGGTAGTCTGAGAACGTACAATGGAATCATGGATATTAGTGACAGTGAGTGGATTTATCTCCCCCATTCTACATCCTACTAATATAGCTAATAAACTTAATACCAGTAAAGGGAGCATTACCTTGTTTGCAATTTGTTTCTTCACCCTGTTTCCTCCTATTTTAGCTTATCATTTGCATCTGCTTCAGATTTATCACGATCGAAATAATCATCTGCACCATCGTCATCAGTTTGGGGACTTTTCCAATTTTTCCCAACCTTTTTTCTGACCTCGGGATCATATTTTGAAACGGGATTAGCGTCGACCTTATCATGATAATTACCGTCTGAGTTCTCCGCATAGTTGACACTGTTGCCATCAACTAACTACACTTGCTTTTCCTTGATATGTTCTACTAGTCTTAAAAATATGAATTAAATTCTACATTTTTAATCAATCCATTCTTTTAAATATCGATCCTTTTGAGCAGATTTCTTATTTTGTATACTATCGTCAAACACAAAGGCTTCTAATCGATCATCTATAAAAAAGAAGTACACAGCTTTTATTCCTAGTGAAGCTGATTGATATTGATAACATACCGTAAATTCCTTCTCACTAAAGCTGGAGCCATCGTCAATATATTTTACGGTTTCCCAATAATCGCTTCCGTCACTTAACGAGAAGTTAATCCCTGTTTCATCTTGACTCCACTTTTCATAAATTTCTTGTATAACATCCGAATTTCGCTCAATTTGTTTAGGCTTACCAAATATTTTTTTAATATCTTGACGAGATGTCTTACCTAAAGTAACTCTATCATGAATCTTTGCTACTGTCAGTTCACTAGAAATTTGATTCTGACCATCTTTACTATTAAGTATTCCACAAGAAACTAGAATGATTGATACAGAAAATATCAGTAGCAACTTTAATAGTTTAAATTTCATAGCTTACCCCTTCAATCTTCCATTGGCCTTTTCTTCAGAAGATTTCTTATCAAAATAATCCTTTTTTCTTGGATTATCAGATGGGTCCTTCCAATCCTTACCAACTTCTTTTCTAACCTTTGGATCATATTCAGAAACGGGATCAAAGTCATATTCAGCATGATGTTTGCCACTTCCTGAACTCTCCGCATAGTTGACACTGTTGCCGTCCACTAACTGCATCTGCTCTTCTTTAGTGTAGGCCTTGTTGAGATCCGAAATTTTGCTGATGTGATTGATATAAAATACTTGTCTTCTAATAAATTTCTGGGGAAACATGAACTCTAAGCGCCAATAGTTTCTCTGAGATACTTATCTTTCTTGGCAATATTTTCATCTGTAATATCACCGTCAAACATGTAAGCGAGAACTTTATCATCCGAAATAAAAAAGTAGACTTTTACACCGGCTAGACTTTTTCCCTTATACTCGTAGTATCCATCAATATTCCACTTCTTTAGAATAGCCGAGCTATGGTCAGCTTTCACCGTATCCCAATAATCTGTATTGTCTTCTAAAGCTACATTGATACTTCCCTCATCATTATTGATTTTGTCGAATAAATCTGTAGCTTTTTGAGATTCTGACTCAATTTTAACAGGCTGCCCATATAAATTTTGTAACTCTTTGATTGATGTCTTTCCGACAATGACAGTATTGTGAATTCTAGTCACAGTTAAGTCAGAATTTGAGCGGTTTATCCTTTTAACCACAGTGCAGCCCCCAAGTATACCTAAGCTCAAGCACATCACTATTATTATCACCCATTTTCGGTTTTTAAACTTCTTAGTCATTTTTCAACCTTTCATTTGCGCCTTTTTCTGATTTATCAGTATCAAAATAATGAGGAGCACTCTCTTTACCTTCACCTGTAACAGGGCTTTTCCACTTACTACCAACCTTTTTCCTCACCTCGGGATCATACTTAGAAACTGGGTCTGAATCGAGAGCACCATGGTGCTTTCCTTTATCCGAACTCTCCGCATAGTTGACACTGTTGCCGTCAACTAACTGCATCTGCTCCTCTTTGGTGTACTGCTTAGTTGGATCCGAGTTGACATTGCCATTCTCATCTATCTCATAGGCATTCCATTGAGAAACTAAGTTGCCATCTTTGTCCACAATAAACTCTGAATGGAAACCGTCGCCTGAGCTGACATACTTAGAATTCTCACCATATTTTTCGATATGGTCCTTATAATCCTTGGGCTCTCCCTGATACTTATTGTGATAACGGGCCTTTTCTCCCTTAAATTGATGATGGGGATGGGCGGCATTGTATTTCTTAATCCGCTCCAAATCATTGGCGACCTCCGGATAAGCAGCACGCAGGGCATCATTGTTCTTCTTATCCATATAGTAGCGGAACTGGTGCGTCTCCTGCGCACGGGTGAAGTCTTGACTGCCTGCTTTAAGATTTGTCGGCAGACCCTTGGGATAGGCACCTTGCTGGTCACTATCCGTGATTTTCATGTTAGTCATCTGCAAGAAGCCATTTTCATCAACCTTGGCTCCAAGCACCTTATAAATCATGTCCAAGGTCTTTTCCTGACCTTCTTAACGGTCACTTTACGTCGAAAGTCGTAAACAACATTAACCTTTGAGTTTGCTAGAATCTAAGATAAAGGGATATACTTAACAACGCTTTTATTCTATAATTTGGCGGAGGTACTTATCTTTTTTGGCGATAGATTTGTCTGTGATATCGCCAAAGTGGTAATACCGTACAAGACCATCTTTGATATAAAATCTAACAAACTCTAGCCCTAAGTCATTACTATGATAAATATAACAACTATCATAAAACGAATCATCACTGTAATCTACTTTAACATATTTTTCAGTTTTGTAGTAGTTAGTATTATCGTCCAGTAAATCAAACATACCTCCCTCTTGATCCTTGTAGTTATCATAGAGCTCTTCAACTTTAGATGAATCGTGTATTTTTTTTCTTGGTTCTCCAAATAGTTTGACGAGTTCCTCTTCAGTTGTCCGTCCTCTAACCACATGGTCATGAACATTAGTGACTGTTAATGCCTCTGAACCCCCTTGATTATTTGTTTCAGTGAGACTGCAAGAAACTAAAAAGATTGACACAGATACCGCAACCAGGAACTTAATTATTTTTTTTAATGTCATTGTCTACCCCTTCAATCTATCGTTTGCATCCACTTCTGACTGGTCTTTATCATAGTAATCCGGTCTACTATTGTCGGTATCCGGATTATGCCAGTTCTTTCCGACCTCTCTTCTGACCTTAGGATCATATTTTGAAACGGGATTAGCGTCGACCTTATCATGATAATCACCATCGGCGTTCTCCGCATAGTTGACACTGTTGCCGTCCACCAGCTGCATCTGCTCCTCTTTGGTGTACTACTTATTGGGATCCGAGTTGACATTGCCATTCTCGTCTATCTCATAGGCATTCCACTGACTGACCAAATTACCATCCTTATCAACCACAAACTCGGTGTGGAAACCATCGCCTGAGCTGACATACTTAGAATTTTCGCCATATTTTTCAATATGGTCCTTATAATCCTTTGGCTCCCCTTGATACTTATTGTGATAACGGGCCTTTTCTCCCTTAAATTGATGATGGGGATGGGCGGCATTGTATTTCTTAATCCGCTCCAAATCATTGGCGGCCTCCGGATAAGCGGCACGCAGGGCATCATTGTTCTTCTTGTCCATGTAGTAGCGGAACTGATGGGTCTCCTGCGCGCAGGTATAGTCTTGACTGCCTTCTTTAAGATTTGTCGGTAATCCCTTGGGATAGGCACCTTGCACAATGCCGGAGAAGGTATTATCGAAATCAAGGGCATCGTCCATGTTTGTCGTAAACTTGTAGGCACCTTGCTGGTCACTGTCCGTGATTTTCATGTTAGTCATCTGCAGGAAGCCATTTTCATCAACCTTGGCTCCAAGCACCTTATAAATCATATCCAAGGTCTTTTCCTGACCTTCTTAACGGTCACTTTACGTCTACAACATTAATCTTTAAAATTGCTAGAATCTAGGATAAAGGAATATACTTAACAACGTTTTTATTCTATAATTTGGCGGAGGTACTTGTCTTTCTTGGCGACGGATTTATTGATGACACCGCCATTAAATTTTACATCATACACTTTATTATCAATTACAAAGAAATAAACACTTTTCACACCAGGACTATCTCCACGATATTCGTAACAACCATCAAAATCTTCATCACTAAAAGTATCTGCCTTTGGGTCAAACCTTAGTGTCTCCCAGTAGTCAGTATTGTCTTCAAGTGAATAATTGACACCGCCTTCATAATTGTTCCAATAAAGATAGATTTTTTGCGCCTTTTTAGGTCCGATATACTTACTTTCTTTACCGAACATAGCCTTTAGATCACTTGTTGTTGTTTTTCCAAAAATAATTTTGTCGTGAATTGTACTTACTGTTAGTCTATTTGAATTTTTTAAACCAGAGCATGCGGAAAGAAATATTAATGCGATAACACAAAGAAAAATCAGCTTTCTGCAAATCTGTACTTGAACTTTCCCCATCGTTCACAAACTTTGTTCCTAACTTCAGAAGCATACATGCTAACGGGAGCAGCGACGAATTTGCCACGTCAATTATGGAATTATGGGTTTAAAAATCGTAGTTAGTCCATTATCTGTCTAAGATATTTGTCCTGTTTGGCAATTTGTTTATCAGTTATTTCACCAAACATTGAGGTTCTAACTATATTATCCTTAATATAAAAACGGACATGAGTAAGCCCAAGCTTGTTAGAAGTATATGTGTAACAGACATCGTACTCATCGCCTTTACTATAAGAAGTTTTTACATATTTTTCTGTTTCAAAATAATCTGTATTGTCGTCTAGTCTCTCCATAGTGCCACCCTCAATATCATTATCTTCGTTATACAATTTAGAAATTGTATTTTGATTTGTTGTTTGCTCATCAGGATTACCATAAATTTTTAATAACTGTTTTTTTGTTGTTTTTCCATACACAATCGTGTCATGAATGTGTGCCACGGTTAATTTATCATTATGTTGAACTAAATTATTTTTCAACCCACAAGAGCTGAGGATAATGGTTATTGAAAATACAATTAGCATTCTTACTATCTTTTTATTCATTCGTTACTCCTTCAGTAGCTTATTTGCCCGATTCTCAGATTCATCTCTATCGAAATAATCCTCATCCGAAGAACGAGTACTTGGACTCTTCCACTTACTACCAACCTTTTTCCTCACCTCAGGATCATATTTTGAAACGGGATCTGAATCAACTTCCTCATGGTAATCACCGTCAGAGTTCTCCGCATAGTTGACACTGTTGCCGTCAACTAACTGCATCTGCTCCTCTTTGGTGTACTGCTTAGTTGGATCCGAGTTGACATTGCCATTCTCGTCTATCTCATAAGCATTCCATTGAGAAACTAAGTTGCCATCTTTGTCCACAATAAACTCTGAATGGAAACCGTCGCCTGAGCTGACATACTTAGAATTCTCACCATATTTTTCGATATGATCCTTATAGTCCTTTCTCTCACCTTGATATTTATTATGCAAACGAGCTTTTTCGCCAGTAAACTTACTGCTAGGGTGATCTTCATTATAGCGTTTGATACGTTCAAGGTCGTTCTTTTCATCAGGATAAGCGGCACGCAGGGCATCATTGTTCTTCTTATCCATATAGTAGCGGAACTGATGGGTCTCCTGCGCACGGGTAAAGTCTTGACTGCCTTCTTTAAGATTTGTCGGTAATCCCTTGGGATAGGCACCTTGCACAATGCCGGAGAAGGTATTATCAAAGGTAACGGCCTCATCCATGTTAGTCGTAAACTTGTAGGCACCTTGCTGGTCACTGTCCGTGATTTTCATGTTAGTCATCTGCAGGAAGCCATTTTCATCAACCTTGGCTCCAAGCACCTTATAAATCATATCCAAGGTCTTTTCCTGACCTTCTTGGGTATCCTTGTAGGCAACGGTCATCATCTTATTAAAGAGAGCAGAACCAACAATATGGGCATTATTGAAGCACTCGCCCAGCTGAGCGGCAATGCTCATCTCCTTATTAGGATCATAAGATGCATTAACCGTGTCAATATAGCCGTCCTTGATGGCCTTCTTGTTCCAGCCGTCTGTTCTTAGGGTCTGAGCCTGAGTCCGAAGGGTGCTGACATACTCTTGAAAATCAGCATCCGACATCCCTTCCGGACGCTTGACGCCGTAATCCTTGGCAAACTGGCGGTTATCCCAATTGGTATTAACCGTCTCTGTCCAGCCCAAACTCTCCGCACTGGGAATGGTGAAAGTTCCATTAAAAGCAGGAAGACCGTTTATAGCAGAAAAAGCACTTGATAAGCTGCTGTCACTCCTTGACAACCCCTCAAAAAAGGTCGTAGAAATCGTGCTATAGGCGTTTAAAGCGGCAATCTGACGCTGAACCTTGTCTTTTTGGGCACGCGTATTATCTAAATTTCTTTGAGCATCTGAGGCATCTTCGCCATTGCTATTGGCGGTGTCTACAGCTGACTGATAGCTCGTCTCCATTGAAATCAGAGAATCTAACTGAGCCTGTAAGATATCCGTATCCAAGCTTTCATTTCCTAAATCTTCGGTATTGCGGTATTCACTTGGTAACTTGCTAACAGCTTCATCTAAACCTTCTTCATAGAGAATCGCCGCTTTTAATAAAGGCACTAATACAGAGTTCGCATAAGTTTTAGCACTGTCATAGGCTTGTCCTGTTAAGCTGCTTTCGCCGGCAAAGGCATTTAGAGCAGTTATCACTTTTTCGTAAGCTGTTATACGACTTTCTGCCGCTGCTGTCATGGTGCTGCTCTGAGTATCAGAACTGCCTAAGTCCATTTTAACCACGTCTTTTTAATCTCCTTGCATTATAATTTTCTTAAGTTTTAAGATGGTTTTAGTCTAGCATAATGTATTACCTCTTGCAATGAACGATGAAAAAAATTTAAGACTTGTGAGGAACAGCTATTTCTGTTGTGATAAACTTTCGTTTAGTAGCAGCTATGTTATTGTAGTGCTTTTAATCTACATCGTTGATCTTTCCCATAGTTTTTTTGTAATGATTCCAATGAATAGATTTATCCAGTAAATGCTTACTGGGCTGGCTTCTTTTTGTTAGAATGAAGGTCTAAACCAAAACCTATTTTCTACAAACTGAGTATGTCTGCGATCCTGCATAAGCCAAAAGTCTTGGGAGAGCTTGTGAATTCAGAAATAGACTGAACCAAGTTCCGTTCATTTGTGGGATAGGTTAAGCAAGGCAAATTGGCTCTTAGTATCTTAAATAAAGGAGTAAGGCAAATGGCACAAAAAGAACTAGGGCATCATTTCTTAGCCAGACTCGGCAAGAAGCGGCTGCGTCCTGGCGGGGTTACAGCCACTAATTGGCTAATGGAACAGGGGCAGTTCAGCAAAGATAAAGAGGTCTTAGAAGTTGCCTGCAATCAGGGAACGACTGCTATTGATTTGGTTCAGACTTATGGCTGCCATGTCAGAGGAGTTGATACTGATACTGACGCTTTAAAAAAAGCCAAAAAAGCTATTGCTCAGGCTGGTCTTGAGGAATTCATTCAGATCCAAGAGGCTAATGCCATGAAATTGCCTTTTGACGATAACTCTTTTGACATTGTTATCAATGAGGCTATGCTGACCATGCTCCAAGGCAAATCCAAGAAGCGGGCAATCACGGAATACAGACGCGTCCTAAAACCGGGAGGCCTGTTGTTGACACATGATGTTGCCTATGAGGATCCCCATTTGGAACAGACTTTAGAAAAGCTGAGAACCACCATTAATGCTAATGTCCAGCCCCTTCAAGTTGATGACTGGAAAAATCTTTATCAGGAAATGGGGTTTAGACAAGTACATGCAACCTACGGCCAAATGTCCCTGATGTCTCTGTCAGGGATGATCAGAGACGAAGGCCTTGGGGGGACGTGCAAAATTTTCTACCGAGGCATGAAAAAGGAAAATCGTCAGCAATTTTGGAAGATGTATCGTTTTTTTAACCAAACAGGGAAAGACCTGCGTTATATCGCTGTAGCCAGTCAAAAATAAGGAGGAAATATTATGCGTTATATTGATAAATTAGAGCCTGCACATATTCTGGATTTAAGTAAGGAAGTTCCTATCGCTGAGGAACAGATACTTAGTAAAACCTTAGTTCAGCGACCAGATCTCGGTATGACACTCTTTTCTCTGGATAAGGGACAGGAGATTGGCCGCCATTCTTCTCCAGGTGATGCCTTGGTTCAGGTCTTGTCTGGTAAGGTTACGATTACAATCGCTGATAAGAACTTTGAACTCATCGCTGGGCAATCTATCCTTATGCCTGCTGAGATCCCTCACGCCCTCTTTGCCAAGGAAGCCTTCCAGATGCTGCTGACTGTTGTCAAGCCGGAGGCTGATCATGATTGAATCGTTTTCTCATCTTGTAAGCTACTACAAACAGCAGATCGCCAGCCGCTCACTCAGCCAAAAACTTGGGCTCGATCAGACGATTACTCTATATGCTTTTGATAAGGGGGAAAACATCAGCGAAGAGGTCAGTACAGGAGATAAGCTGCTACAGGTATTAGAGGGGCAGCTCCTGGTTAGCTTAGACCATCAAGCGATACAGCTTAAAAAGGATAGTTTGTTAGCAATTCATAAGGGACAGCGATTAGCTCTGGAAGCCTGTGAACAGAGCAAACTCTTGCAGATTGATTTTAATTAAACTGAAGCATTTTTCGGCTTACTTTAAATCATAAAAAAGCCGTTAATCATCTTGGTTCCTCACCTTCAAGCGTTTGGCAGGCTATTGTGCACGATTATTGCTACTCTCACTCATAAACCGTTGAAGCCAACTTTCTTTTATAGCTTTAATTTATCTTGATTTTCTTGAAACCTTAAGAAAGAAAAAAAGAGAGAGACAACCAGAAATCAGCGATTGAGGTTGTACCGCTCTCTTTTTATTGATTGGTCATTAAAACTTTGCGTGGTTTAGTACCTTCAGCTGGTCCGATGACGCCAGCTTCTTCTAGTTCTTCCATTAGACGCGTGGCACGGTTGAAGCCAACCGATAGACGGCGCTGCAGCATGGAGGCACTGGCTTTCTGTGTCCCCAAGACGAGAGCCTTAGCTTCCTCAAATAAGGGATCACCGTCTGCAGTTTCACTGCTACCAGATAAATCACCGTCTGTTTCGGATACTTCACCTGGATCAAAGCTGTCATCATAATCTGCTTCTGCCTGTTCTTTAATATAGTCGACAATGCGTTCAACATCATCATCAGAAATAAAGGAGCCCTGCAGGCGGACAGGATGGTTTTCGTCAATTGGCTTAAAGAGCATATCTCCGCGACCAAGCAATTTTTCTGCGCCGTTCTCATCCAAAATCGTCCGACTATCAGTACCTGAGGATACGGCAAAGGCAATACGGGAAGGTACATTAGCCTTAATCAAACCGCTGATGACATCGACAGAAGGACGCTGGGTGGCCAAAATCATATGGATACCAGCTGCACGCGCTTTTTGTCCCAAACGGATAATGGCATCTTCAACTTCCTTGCTGGCGACCATCATCAAGTCTGCCAACTCATCAACGATAACAACAATCAAGGGCAGGGGGATGCGTTTCTCATCAGAATGCGCATTAAAATCTTCTACCTTAGCATTGTAACCTGCAATATTACGGACACCAACATGGCTAAAGAGTTCATAACGATTCTCCATCTCATCTACAACCTTCTGCAAAGCCTTAGCAGCCTTGCGCGGGTTGGTAACAACTGGAATGAGGAGGTGGGGAATATCGTTGTAAACTGATAATTCAACCATCTTAGGATCAATCATCATGAATTTGACCTGATCGGGGCGAGCCTTCATTAGGATAGAAGCAATGATACCATTGACCGCTACAGACTTACCAGAGCCGGTCGATCCAGCCACCAGCAAGTGAGGCATACGGGCTAAATCAAAGCTGCGAGCAGTACCGTTAACAGCCTTTCCCAAAGGCACTTCTAAAAGCTTATTAGCGTCTGTCTTGGCTTGTTCCCAGAGCTCACGGAAACTGACTGTGGCGATTTCAGAGTTCGGCACTTCAATACCAACCAGTGATTTTCCAGGAATTGGCGCTTCGATCCGCACATCTTTTGCGGCAAGCGCCAGAGCTAAGTCATCGGCAAGATTAGAGATACGGTTGACACGGACTCCAACGGCCGGTTTTATTTCATACTTAGTGACTGAAGGTCCAATTTCTGCTCGCTCAACACTAGCCTTGATTCCAAAACTGGCGAAGGTTTCTTCCAAAATCTTGATATTCTCACGGACAATCTTCTTTTCCTTAGACTGATTTTTAGGTTTATCGGGTGCAAAAAGATCAATAGTAGGCAGCTTGTAGAGGAGGGTTTGTTTGGGGGTGAAGTCTACTTCAACGGATTCATCAGTTTGGGCGTCTTCCTGCTCTTGTGGAGAGGAGGAAGCTTGATCGGCCCGAGGCACCTCCACTTCTTCATCTGGGTAAGGGAAATGATAGTTTTTAAAATCCTGCTGAGAATAAGCTGGCTCGTCTTCAGCTTCATCATATCCACCTAAAATTACTGGTTCATTGGCCGATGCTGCTGAAGCAAGAGGGCTGTCATCCGAAAGAATTTCGCCTGTTTGGGGATCGATTTGATAATCAAATTCGGCATCCACATCCATTTTTTCTGCTTCTTGCTGGGCTGCTGTCTGCTTAGACTGCCTTTTTTCTCTGCGCTTCTGCTCACGACGGGCTTCCATTTGCAAACTCGTCTGATCAATCCGATCGCTGAGACTGCTGCCTGTGCGCTTAAAGAAATTCATGACATCATAGACATCCCACGAACTCATCAGATAAAGACCCAGGATAATCAAGAGACCACCGATTAAATAGGAACCAATATTAGAAAATAGAAAGGCTACAGGTTTATAAATAATAGCACCGATCAGGCCACCTCCCATGAAATGGGTCACGGCAACATTTTTTAAATCAGCTGTTACTAAGCGAAAGGTTCCTGCCAAAACGTCCCGTTTTTTCATGACTTCCATAGAGAAGAGGTAGGCATGAAAGATCAGCATCAGACCCGCCATAACTGAGATATATCCTGACATAAAACCGACACGCTTTTGCAACCACTTACCAGCAAAGAGATAAAAGAGCAGTCCAAACATTGCTGGATAGGCTAGACTTCCTACGAGGACACGAACGAGATTATAAGCTGTTATACCAAAGACTCCCAGTCGGATGATCGCAAAGAAGAGCACAAAAGCGGTCAAAAAAGCCACAAGCATTTTTCTGATGGCTTTTTTACGTTCACGCTCTGCCTTAGTTGGGCGCTTGTCTTTCCTACCTTGATTATTCGTTTTATTGTTTGATTTTTTCGATTTTGATTTAGCCATAGTATGACTATTATAGCATTTTTTAGAAGATATGAAGCGAGCAGCTAATTAAAAAATCAGCCCCTATCAGGACTGACCAGATTGCAATTGTAAAAAATTTTACTGTTTTGAGATAGACTAGGCCGCTAAGATATGACGCAATTGTACAGCGCTAGGGGAAACAATGGGCAAAAAAGCTCCTTCCTGCCAACGTCTGGCAAAACTAGAATTTGACGCCTTAATATAACCGCGTCCGCCTACGGCCTGAAGTTCCAAAAGCAGGCTGTCAGCCACCACCTGAACAATATCAATACGCAGTTGAAAAAGTTCACGAACGTGCTGCAAAAAATAGGCAGGGCTCCCTAAGCCACTGTAGAGATGAGTCTTAATACGATTGAGTTCAGCCAATGTATCTTGGTAACTATCTTGCAGTACCAAGCGGTTAGCAGAAAGATTGGTTTCGACCTCAGTCAAAGAGCGCTGAGCTAAACCAAATGCCAGACCAAACTGATAGCCTAGAAAGGCAGGGCGGGTCTCTGCTATAAATCGCTTGGCATCTCGTGACAATACCCAGTTTTCATCTAAGGGGATCATATTAAAGGTCAAGGCGGCTGTGTTAGCCCCTTGCAGAGAAATAAATTCCAAATCTTGCGAACGCTTAATACCAGCGGATTTAGGAACAGCCAAAATTAAAGGCGGCCGCTCATCGCTCTGATCATAAGCTGCAGCAAAAACCGCAATATAGTTATCTGAGCGGACATTAGTCACCCAAGGTAAACGTCCGTGAAGGTAGTAATGCCCATCTTCTTCAATAACTTTAACTTCGAGCTCTTCAATATCTGAAAGGTATTTGACACAGTTCGACAGCCCTGTACCAGCAGACACCCTTCCTGTTAATACATCATCCAACCAGGTCTCTCTGGGATAAGGATTATCACTAGCTAAAATATTTTCAATAAAGGTTCGATGCCCCCAGCTGATAAAAGCAGCTGTTAAAGAATGATAGCTCAGTTCTGTTAATACATCAATAACATCTTGGTAGCTTCCTCCCATGCCTCCCAATTCCCTAGGGACGCCAATCCTAAAAACACCCTGAGCAGCAATACGTTCTAAGAGACTGTCAGCCAAAGCACCTGAATGCTGATCGAGAGTATCAGCATTGTCATCCAACCAACTAATAAAATCATTTGAAAAATAACTCATAAGGTCTCCTTACACCAAGATACCAAGCCGTTAAGCACTCCAAAGGAATTTAGGAAATGGAGTGACGATTCATTGGGAATCGAGCGACATTTATCTAATTCCACAGGAGTGTAGGCGGGTTCAATTATCAAGATACCAAGCCGTTAAGCGACTCAAAGAAATTTAGGGAGCCTGACGAAGAATCTCCGAAGATTCTAGGAGGGCGAGTCTAATTTCACAGAGTCGTAGGCGGGTTCAATTACCAAGATACCAAGCCGTTAAGCGACTCAAAGAAATTTAGGGAGCTTGACGAAGAATCCCCGAAGATTCTAGGAGGGCGAGTCTAATTTCACAGAGTCGTAGGCGGGTTCAATTACCAAGATACTAAGCCGTAAGCGACTCAAAGAAATTTAGGGAGTCCTCCTAGAATCCCAGAAGATTCTAGGAAAGCGAGTCTAATTTCATAGAGTCGTAGGCGGGTTCAATTATCAAGATACCAAGGGCGGCCGCGGATTAAGCAAAAATAGGAGGTTCGACGAAGACGCTTGCGTCTAGGAAGAAACTATCTTTTTTGCACAAGCCGCAGCCCGTGTTCAATTATTAAGATACAAAGAACCGATTCGCTAAGCAAAAATTTCCGATAGGAAAATAGGGGAGCGACGCTGTGTACTTGCACACAAGAAGCGCCTTCTTTTTCCCGAGGAAATTAGGCTCGGGTTCAATTTACAAAGTATCGCTAAGACCTTAGGTCTTGCTCTACTACACAAACTACCATGGTAGTTTGCTATGCCAATTACTAACTTCGAACCTTCGGTACGATCGACCGTAGGTTCGAAGTGTCGCAATTCTCAAGATAGGACAGAGGCTTCTTATCTAAGTGCTCTGCACTTGTTACCAAACGCCAATCACTAGAGTGAATTGGCTAGCTCCCCCATTAATTCTGTTTGATTAGTGAGAGCGACTAACCAAGTTTGATGTTGCAAAACCGCTCTAATTAACCAATGGGTTAGAGGGTAGAATTGCGCTTACAAAGCAAACGTCATCAGAGCAGTCGCTATTTTGCGTAGGGCTGCAATTCAGGATTGATTGGTGTATCTGCCATATTATTAGCATAGTTGCAAAGAGTTGCGAGACTAACCCCTAAAACAACATCTAGGGCATTTTCGTGCGTGTAGCCAGCTTCCAGAAAATCAGCAAATGCTTCATCACCGACACGGCCTTTAGTATTGATAACAGCAATGGTAAATTTAGCCAAGGTATCTAGTTTAGGTTCTGAATCAATAGGAGTACTATTTCTAAGGGCTTCCAATAGATCAGGGGCCATTTGAATCTGCTTAATGGAAAAAGCTGTATGACCAGCTACGCAGAAGGCACAGCCATTAGTCACAGCAGCTGTAATCTGAATGACCTCTCTTTCTGTCGGTGTCAAGCTGTTACGGCGGTTAATTTCTCCTACTGTACGGTAAGTTTCCAAGGCTGTCGGGGCATTAGCCAACAGACCAATCAAGTTAGGAATATAGCCGCCGTTATCCGCTTCAACTGTTTTTAATGTGTCCTGGACAGCTTCCGGAGCCGTTTCAATGGTATGAATAGAAAATGTAGACATAAATATTTCTCCTTTTACTAAGATACGGCAGAGACTTGTTATCTAAGTGCTCCGCACTTGATACCAAACGAGGCTGGACAAAAACTTGTCCAACATTCCTGTTTTGGAATAAGCTCTTGACGCAGTGGTTGGGAGTAAGACTTGTTGGCTAGGCCAACTTAGTCTTACCCCTGCACAGTTCATTAGGTGCTTTAGCACCAATGAGCCACTGCTGGCTGGCTTTCCTTTTGCCACAAGGCCAAAGCGGAAAACTTAAGCAAATGTGATGAACGCTGTTCATCCTATCTCCAATCTCCAAAGGTTCCTCGGACCTTTGGAGCTGTGCGGGGGTGGGAGTGAAACGGTCTGGGGAGAGACCGTCTCAGGTCGCCACCTTAAAACCAGGACGTGGTGAGAACCAAAATTTTCAATTTTTGGGTTGATCCCACTCCCTACCTCACCCACTAACTCCGTTTGGCTAGTAAAATCGACTAACCAAACGGAGTGTCGCTAAGGGCCGTTTCGCTTAACGAAAATTCCTAACCGAAAGAAAGGAAATAGACGTAGAGCACTTGCGTCTAGGAAAAAGCGATCTTTTTGCACAATCCGCAGCCCAAGTTCAATTAACAAGATACAAAGAAGCAGTTCGCTAAGCGAAAATCTCTGACCGAAAAATAGGCGACAGATGCCGTGTCCTTGGACACAAGGAAGTCGAGCTTTTTTCCGAAGAGATTAGCTTCATGTTCATTTATTAATTTCCCCTATGGTATCACGCTAGAACAGGTTTGCCTAATCTATATTTTTTATATTGGGCTATAAAAAATTCGCCTAACAACTATGAGCAGATTGCTTGCTTTCATATCCAATATAGGCTTAAGTGAGTTATTCTTAAATCTTCCCAATTATTCCCAGTCAACTCAAAAACTCCCAGATATGGCAGATGCTTCTGGGAGTTTTTATTTTATAATGAGAAAAATATGCATTTTCTTTCGGACTATGCAGGCGATATTTACAGGGAACTGGATGAGTTACCAAAGAGCTTATCCGAGTTCCCCCCTTGCCCTTTCTGGAAACTATACAAAAGAAATGGACTATCCTTCTCTTAAATTGCGTAAAAAAGGGGCTGGAACAGATACTCATGGCGCTCAGTAAGCATGGACACCTGTCCCACTCTTTTTGATTTTACTCCTTATTGCTTTGAGAATGAGATTTAATGCAATTATGCTAGCTCACTCTGTCTACATGCACTTCTAAGTTTGTACTGCTCTCCAAAAGTTCGTCAATTAATTTTAGAGCTGCCCAATTTCGTTACAACCATTCATTCTTTTGGGCGATATTGACAGCATCCATGCGGTTTTTGGCATCCAGCTTAGTCAAGATAGATGACATATAGTTACGGATCGTACCGTTTGACAAGAAAAGTTCTTCTGCAATCTCTTTATTGCTTAACCCCCGTGCCACATGCCCTAGTACTGCCAGTTCCTGTTTGCTAAGTGGGTTGCGGCTACCAACTAAATTTTCCATCAATTCAGGTGAGTATTCTTTTTTGCCTGCAAGAACTGTGTGTATGGTCGTCATCAGCTCATCAGTTGAGCGGTCCTTAAGCACATAAGCGTCTACACCGGCTTTGATGGCTCTTTGAAAATAACCTGCACGCTTGAAAGTCGTTACAATGATAACCTTGATGTCCATGCCCTGATGCTCACGAACCCACTCCAGCACATCGAGTCCCGTTCTCTTTGGCATTTCAACATCTAGAATAGCGGCATCAACAGCCTGTTTTTGCAGCTGAGCTATCGCTTCGTCTCCATCTGCAGCCTGATAAATTTCCTCCACATCATCTTCCATGAGTAAAAGCTGACAAAGCGCATCCCGCAGCATGGCCTGATCTTCTGCAACTAATAATTTCATAGCCCATCTCCTTCTTCTAAGGTCACACGAATAAGCGTTGGATTTTGGTTAGATAAAATCACAACATCTCCCTTAACCAGCTGCAGGCGCTCTTTGATGGAATGCAACTCCTCACCAGTCAGCTGGGCAAAACCGCAGCCATTATCACTGACATCAATCACTAGCTCACCAGTTCTGTAGAGCTTGATGTGACACTGATTAGCTCCAGCATGCTTAATAATGTTGGTGGTTAGTTCTCGTAAAATCATGGTCATGCTAGACTGAATAACTGGTGATAGCGCAGCTAAGTCCAACTGATTATCCACTGTCAGGCCAATGTCTGACAGGGCAAACACCTCAGTGATATTATCTAATTCCTCTGCCACTGTACGGTACTTAAGGTTGTTAACCAACCCGCGGACATCTTTCATTGACTTCTGACTGATTTGTTTGAGCTCCAGCAGTTCCTTGCGAACAGCGACTGGATTATCTTTATCGAGCTGTTTGAGCGCCAACTCTGTCTTTAAAGTCATCATGGCAAAGGTATGTCCCAGCGTGTCATGTAAATCTCGTCCGATTCTATTGCGTTCATTTTCAGCGGTCAGGAGATTAATTTCCTTATTTTTCTGATAAATTTCCTCTTTAACCTTACTTTCCAAATAATTCTGCCGCTGAAAATAGTGCATAGCAATGATAAAGGTGGTAATCAGCACTGTCATTACTTTTTCTATGACTGTTGGGGTAAAGAACAATCCCCACATCATAACAATCATTAGACCAAGCATATAAGATATCGTTCGGTAGCTCCGCATGTCATCTCCAAATCGCCAAACCAACAGATTCACGAGATAAAAGAAAAACCACATCATATTAGGCTCAATCGCAAAAGTCATTCCAAGAATATAGCCAAGCAGATAGAACCAAAGGACAGCAAGTATGCTTTGATACTGATTACGAAGGTGGATAATCAAAATATAGGCTATCATGAACAAAAGAGACGGCCCCAGCGTCCACATAGGATAATCAAACCACAATACCCCTCCTAAGGGAAAAATCATGAAGACCAGCCCTACATAGTAGAGTGAGTCTGTTTTTTGAAAGGGTTGAAACATTAGTTTACCTCAAGTTTTTTTCCGACTGCCAGAGCAATCATTAAAACTATGATAGCATATCCCAGAAGAATGAACAGAGACTGAATGGAAAAATCATCTTTGAAATAAGAAATCAAAAGATTATTGAGGTGGTAGGTTGGGGTCACCTTGGCTAGTTTCTGCATGAAATCTGGGAAAGTCTGCACTGGCATCCAGAGGCCGCCCAAGACAGCCAAACCCAGATAGAAAATATTAGCAACCAGCGAGAGGGTTTGCGAAGATTTGATATGGGCAAAAAGGGCACCAAAGGGCATAAAACAGACGGCTCCAGCAAATAAAACCACTGCACTGAGCAGCCAATCTTTGGCAGACATATCGACATCCTTGAAAAAATATCCTGCGGCAAAAACCACCAAAATAGCTAAGACAAAGTGAATAAGAATCGTTAAAATTTTACTGATATAGTATTGCCATATAGGAATGGGACTGTGCTGAATACTTCTGAGGCGGTTACCATTTCGATCTTCTTGAAAAGCAAAGGGCAAGGAAAAAAAGGCAAAACTAAGGCTGGAAAAGGCTGTCATCTGCATCATGTACTGACGCACCCAATAGGCAACTTGGTCTTTAGGCATACTGTCTTCATTGGCCCATATGCTGGTAAAGAGGAGAAAGAAAACTAGCGGCATGCCAATCCCCATAACTAGATTGGATAAAGAGCGTTTATTGATGAGGTACTCCTGATAAAGGATTGCTTTAAGCGTTTTCATGATCATTCTCCTTTGCCATATCAAAAATAGTATTTAAAAGCGTACGATTGGTCATTTCGATGTCTTCAATTGGGCACTTGGCCTCTGCCAGTAAATCCCAAATATGCTGAGGTTGCCTGCTGCTAAAGGAAATAGTGTCTGTCTTGATAGTCAAATCTTGAATATTCTGCCCTTCAACAGCAAAGAGGTAGCCAGCAGGTAGGGTAAAGACCTTCTCCTTTTCTTCTGAGCGCATCAGATAAGGCGTCGTGTCCCGCAGTAATTTTCCTTGGTGCAAGACCAAGATCCTATCTGCCGTATGCTCTACTTCTTCAATGTAATGGCTGGAATAAATAATGGTCTTGCCAGCCTTTTTCAAGTCAGCAACAATTTCCCAAAAACGCTTGCGCGTATTGGTATCCATACCGGCTGTCGGTTCATCCAAGAAGATGATGTCAGGTTGGCCAACCAAGACTTGCACAAAGGCCAGAAGGCGTCTTTGACCGCCAGATAATTTTTCGGCGAATTGATGTTTTTGCTGGTCAGAAAATTGCAGCAAACCATCAATTTCTTTATCAGACAGAGGATCTGAATAAATAGCTTTTTGAAAATTGAGGAGCTCAGAAACCCTCATCTTTTCTTCTGTCAGGTTCTCCTGAAAAAGGATGCCTACTTTTCCTTTAAGCTGCGAAGACTGGGGATTCTGCCTCAGTACAGTGATGGTTCCTTCTGTCTGAGCATAATCTCCCAGCAGGCAGTTAAAGAGTGTTGTTTTGCCTGAACCATTAGGTCCAATTAAGGCCAGACAATCGCCCTCCTTAACCTCAAAGGAAATACCCTCCAGAACCTTTTTTGATTTAAATTGTTTGGATAAGTTTGAAACGTTTATAACAGTAGTTGCCATTGCCATACTCCTTTTACTAAGATGCGGCAGAGGCTTGTTATCTAAGTGCTCCGCACTTGATACCAAACGCCAATCACTATGGTGAATTGGCTACCTCTCCCACTAACTTCGTTTGGTTAGTAAAATCGACTAGCCAAACGTCGTCTCGCTAAGCCGTTAAGCACTCCAAAGAAATTTAGGGAGCCTGACGAAGAATTCCCAAAGATTCTAGGAAGGTGAGTCTAATTTCACAGAGTCGTAGGCGGGTTCAATTATCAAGATACGGCAGAGGCTTGTTATCTAAATGCTCCGCACTTGATACCAAACGAGGCTGGACAAAAACTTGTCCAACATTCCTGTTTTGGAATAAGCTCTTGACGCAGTGGTTGGCTGGCTTTCCTTTTGCCACAAGGCCAAAGCGGAAAACCTAGCCAACTGTGCGGGGGTGGGAAGACGAACCAAAATTTTCAATTTTTGGGTTCTTTCCCACTCCCTACCTCTCCCACTAACTTCGTTTGGTTAGTAAAATCGACTAGCCAAACGTCGTGTCGCTAAGCCGTTAAGCACTCCAAAGAAATTTAGGGAGCCTGACGAAGAATCTTCAAAGATTCTAAGAAGGTGAGTCTAATTTCACAGACTAGACAGCATATCTTTTTTACACAGCCTTTAGAGCGTTTATTTAGGCGGTATGTTTTTAATGATTTCTAAATATCTAGATATTCGGTGACTTCACCATGCTGAACTTTTTCCGCCAGTTTGTGAATGATATCTTTTCCCAAATATTTTGTTAAAGTTTCCAAATCATCTGCCACTTCAAAAAGGGTATTTTCATTAATATCACTTGGATCAAAGTTTGCGTTTTCCCTATCTTTATTCCAGTAATACCAGTTAGGATCTGTTCGCTCATAATAAACATAGTGTTGCTTTTTTGTCAGGTAAACTCTTTTTGAGATTTGTTTTTGTTCATCCTCAGTTTTGACAGTTTGGGAGTAAATTTTAATTCCTTGAAAGACTTTATAGCTGCGGATACCATCTTCTAAAAGTTTAAGTTTGATCTCCTCATAGGTCATTTTAGTCCCTCCTTTGTAACTATTAAGGTAGGAGAAGGTTGCCATTTCTTCCTAGTCTGTTAATTCTTCGATAAGAAATTGAGTAATACTGATTAAACAATCGCTGAAATTAACAAGCCCATAAATTCTCCCAGATATGAAAAGGCCACTTCAATCTTCAACTGTTCAAAAACAGTTGTAAAGGTACTCAAGACTGTGCAAACCACTCCAATAGGGTATAAATGCTATCAGATACTTTGATTTTCATAATATTTTCTTTCTGGTTTAAGTTTATCGAAAAAGAGCAAAACTTTTCAGCATCTAATGTCATGACATGATATGACTTTTGTCATATCTGAAAATAAAATGTTGACTTGAAGAACCACTTAAATGCATTAACTAGCGTTAGGAAATCTACATTACAACCAATTCGTTATCCATGTCCATTTATACTCTTTACTACGCTTTGGTTTATTCACTGACTCATTTTTCATATTCTTATTAAAAAAATTCCGATAAAAAACAAGTCTCTACTTCTGAGACTTGTCAGACCGAAGACAAACTTCTTTTTGGGAGTTTGTCTTTTTTTAAAAATTCTCTAGAAAAATATGGCCTGAGGTGACAATAACTAAGGTATTTACTTGAATTTGGTCAAAATAAAAAGGCCTTCC
>NZ_JBZFUM010000027.1:0-31496 GCF_058314535.1 Streptococcus sp. ELY_125
TTTTTATTTTGACCAAATTCAAGTAAATACCTTAGTTATTGTCACCTCAGGCCATATTTTTCTAGAGAATTTTTAAAAAAAGACAAACTCCCAAAAAGAAGTTTGTCTTCGGTCTGAAACGCTCCGGTGGAGCGTTTTTTCACGAGCCTAAAAATAAGGAAAGCGAGTCAGCTCCGGTGGAGCGTTTTTTCACGAGCCTAAAAATAAGGAAAGCGAGTCAGCTCCGGTGGAGCGTTTTTTCACGAGCTTAAAAATAAGGAAAGCGAGTCAGCTCCGGTGGAGCGTTTTTTCACGAGCTTAAAAATAAGGAAAGCGAGTCAGCTCCGGTGGAGCGTTTTTTCACGAGCTTAAAAATAAGGAAAGCGAGCCAGCTCCGGTGGAGCGTTTTTTCACGAGCTTAAAAATAAGGAAAGCGAGCCAGCTCCGGTGGAGCGTTTTTTCACGAGCTCAGACATAAGCTAGAAAACAAACCAACTCTTTTAAGAGGAACATGTTTTTATCGGTAAAATTATTGGATATCAAGTTTATGGGTGGTAATATAATGGGTAAGTAGGTACCAGAGTATAGCTAAGAAAATATTAGCAATCATACCAATCACTATCGTTGTGCGGAAATTTTCAAATGTATTTTGCACTCCCACACCTGTCCGGATCAAAGTACCTATGATGCTCAAACTAAATTCGATACCGAAATAGCTGACAAAGGCCATTAGGATTCGGTGATTGCGAAATAGCTGTCCAATAGCAATAGAGGCAAAAATAAGTAAAGTACTAGTGACGAGGTTGATAAAGGTCGAAAGTACCCAGAGACCGCCATTTGTTATTTCCGATTGTGACAGTTCAGCTAAAATGCTCTTAACAATAATGCCAACCTCATGCTGATTAAATAGCCACAAAATCCCAGCACCTAGGGCAATGACAATGTAATTGCCTAAAGTCAAAGCTATCGCAACCAACAATTTTGATGAAATAAGCTGGTGTTGACTGACTGGTAGAGTTAAAGTCAGATAGCCTTCGCGGCCAAACATATTTGAATAAAAGCGGCGGATAATTAAGATCAGAGTAGCAATTGACTGAGTGATAATCATAATAACAAGAGCCATGCTCAAAAATATAAATAAAATGAAAAGCACGTTGCTATCCTTTACAATATCCTGATGTCTCTCAAGAAAGGCAATGTAAGGTGCAAAGATCAGACTTGCTAAGAGGATGAGGGCATTTAAACCAAGATACCAGTTTCCAATAGCTTTAAATTCATATTTTACTAATTTTCCAAACATGAAAACCTCCTAATTATGGAACATGTCTCTAAAGAGGGCATCGATAGATTTACCGTGTTCAAAACGAATGTCATCACTGTTGCCATCAAGAATGACTTGCCCTTCTTTAAGGAAGATAATATCATCTAAAACCTGTTCGACATCGGCGATCAAGTGGGTGGAGATAATAACAGATGCGTCTTCCGAATAGTTATTAATGATAGTACGCAGGATATAATCCCGTGCTGCTGGGTCTACCCCGCCGATGGGTTCGTCTAGAATATAAAGTTTAGCCTGTCGACTCATGACTAGAATCAGCTGAACCTTCTCTTTATTCCCTTTTGAGAGATTTTTGAGCTTTTCTCTGGCTTCAATATTAAGATCAACCAAGAGATGTTCGGCTTTTTCGCGATTAAAATCTCGATAAAAATCTTGAAAGAAGTCTAATGCCTGACTGACTGTCATATTTTCGTTGAGATAGCTAGTATCAGGTAGGTAAGCAATAATTTTTTTGGTTTCCACTGATGGACGAAAACCATCTATGACGATATCGCCACTGGATTGCTTCAATAAACCGTTGATCAGTTTGATCAGGGTCGTCTTGCCGCTGCCGTTTGGTCCCAAAAGTCCTACGATTTTACCGCTGGAGATGGTTAAATTCACATCCCTCAGTGCCTGATGATTGCCGTAAGATTTTGAGACATGGTGTAGTTGTAATAATTTTTCCATTATTTGTCTCCATTGCTAAGCAAATATGCCTATGTCCTATTTTAAGATCTTTAATCCATTTAACACTGTGAAAGGCAGGCCAACAACAGCCTAACCTCTAATTCTTTACTGTTTCGTACTATTTGCCATATAGTCAGCTGTCTCATCTAAGATTTGTTTACCAGAAAAACCAATGTTTTCCATATTAGAAACGAAATTGGCGATTTCGTCTTTGGCTAACTCCAAACGCTTTTCTTCGATCAGTGCAGTATCTTCAGTGACAAAGCGTCCTGCTGTTCGTCGTGAAAAAACCATTCCTTCGCGTTCTAGTTCCGTGAAGGCCCGCTGCATAGTGTTTGGATTAACACCGGCTTCTTCAGCATAGTCACGAACCGTTGGCAGTTGTTCGCCTTGCTTGATTTCTTGACTAATAATCTTGATTTTGATGATTTTTGCAATTTGTAAATAGATAGGTGATTTCTCATCAAATGTCCAAGCCATCAAATTCTCCCTTCCCAATATTATAGTTGTGATAGATAAATGATACAGTATTTTGAGATAAATTTCAAGTCGTAATGATGACCTAGACTTGTATAGTCCCCATTTAAAGCTTGAGGAAGAAAAAAGCTTTTATTCATAGTATAATAGTAGTAAGTTTATTTCAAAGAAAGGATTGCTCCATGTTTGCACCCCTAGATACTAAAACAGTTTATAGTTTTATGGACAGTCTAGTTGATTTACAGACCTATATTCAAACGGCAAAGGAAATGGGATATAGTCACCTCGGTATTATGGATCAAGATAACCTTTATGGCGCCTACCATTTTGCGATAGAAGCCCAAAAACAGGGGCTGCAGGCAGTTATTGGTTTAGAATTACTTTTTCCTAGAGGCGATGAAAAATCTCTGAGTATACAGCTGCTTGCTTTAGATACTGAAGGCTATAAAAATTTATTAAAACTCTCGACTTTAAAAATGAGTGATGGCCTGCAGGTAGAAGATCTTTCTTCTTACCTATCGGGCCTCGCTGTATTACTGCCTTACAGAGAAGATCTGGAGCAATTAGAATTGCCCTTTGACTATTACATCGGTGTAAGCTTTGATACCCCTAAGCGTTCCTATGGCAAAAAGCTATTACCCTTACACACGGTTCGTTATTTTTCTGATGACGATCGAGAAACCTTGCAGGTTTTGCATGCTATTCGCGATAATCTACCCTTGAAAGATGTGGCACCGCCAGCAGCCCAACAGCAACTCTATCCTCGTGAAACCATGGAAGAATTGTTTCAAGAGCGCTTTCCTGAAAGTTTAACAAATCTGGATGAGCTCTTAGCAGGCGTCAGTTACCATTTTGACCATGAACTCAAGCTTCCTCGATTTAATCGTAACCAGAAAGCGTCAGAGGAGTTGCGCGAACGTTCCGAACAAGGCTTAAAAGACAAGAATCTAACTGCTCCAGTTTATCAAGAACGTCTGGATAAGGAATTAGGAATTATCCATAAGATGGGCTTCGATGACTATTTCTTGATTGTCTGGGACTTGCTGCGCTTTGGACGCAGTCGTCATTATTATATGGGAATGGGGCGCGGTTCAGCGGCTGGCAGTCTCGTTGCCTTTGCCTTAGATATTACAGGGATTGACCCCGTCAAAAACAATCTCCTTTTTGAACGCTTTCTAAATGAGGAACGTTACAGTATGCCCGATATTGATATTGATCTACCGGATATCTACCGCAGCGAATTCCTCCACTATGTCCGTGATCGATATGGCAGCCGTCACTCAGCCCAGATTGTTACCTTTTCAACCTTTGGAGCCAAGCAAGCTATTCGCGATGTTTTTAAGCGTTTTGGTGCCGCAGAATTTGAATTGACCAATATCACGCGTAAGATAGGATTTCGGGACAACCTCACGTCAGTTTATGAAAAAAATATGTCTTTCCGGCAGATTATTAACAGTAAGGTGGAGTACCAGAAGGCTTTTGCCATTGCCAAGAGGATAGAAGGTCAGCCCCGTCAAACCTCAATTCACGCGGCAGGGATTGTAATGAGTGACGACGATCTGACAGAACATATTCCCTTAAAGACTGGAGAGGATATGATGATCACCCAATATGATGCTGGAAGTGTTGAAGCTAACGGGCTCCTAAAGATGGATTTTCTGGGCCTACGCAACCTAACTTTTGTCCAGCGTATGGCTGAGAAATTAGCTGAGGAAAAGGATATTCACATCCGTATCCAAGATATTGACTTAGAGGATCCCCAAACGCTAGCTCTCTTTGCTGCTGGGCGCACCAAGGGCATTTTCCAGTTTGAACAAGCTGGGGCTATCAACCTATTGCGTCGAATTAAACCGACAAAGTTTGAGGAAATAGTAGCGACGACTAGTCTTAATCGTCCGGGGGCTAGCGACTATACCGAAAATTTTATCAAACGTAAATATGGTCAAGAAGAGGTTGATCTTATCGATCCACTAGTAGCTCCAATTTTAGAAGGCACTTACGGTATCATGCTTTATCAAGAGCAGGTTATGCAGATTGCTCAGATTTTCGCAGGATTTACGCTGGGAAAAGCAGATTTACTGCGTCGAGCCATGTCTAAGAAAAATGCTGCTGAGATGCAGAAAATGCAAGTAGATTTTATGCAAGGGGCTAAAGCTCTAGGTCGCAGCCGTGAAACAGCTAAAGAGCTTTTTGAACGCATGGCCAAGTTTGCAGGGTACGGTTTCAATCGCAGTCATGCTTTTGCCTATTCTGCTTTAGCCTTTCAATTGGCTTATTTCAAAGCGCATTATCCATCGATTTTTTACGATGTTATGCTCAATTACTCCAGCAGTGACTATATAACCGATGCGCTACAGGCTGATTTTAAGGTTGGTAAGCTATCAATTAATACAGTTCCCTATACCGATAAAATTTCAAATGGTGCTATTTATATGGGACTCAAAAATCTCAAAGGTTTCCCGAGAGATTTAGGGTATTGGATTATTGATAATCGCCCATTTGTATCTGTAGAAGATTTCCTAACCAAGCTGCCAAAAAATTACCAGAAAATAGATCTCATAGCTCCCTTAGTTCAGATTGGACTGTTTGATCAATTTGAACCCAACCGCCGTAAAATCGAGGAAAATTTAGAACATCTCTTTACCTTTGTTAACGAACTCGGCAGTCTTTTTGCTGATTCTTCCTACAACTGGAGCGATATTGAGGACTATAGCGCGAGTCAAAAATATAATATGGAGATGCAATGGCTGGGAGTAGGTATCAGTCCCCACCCTTTGATAACTCTTGCCCAAGAACTACAAGGAACCTTCATTCCGTTTGAGGAATTGATTGTCAATACACAGGCTCGGGTTTTAGGACAGATAGAGGCTGTGCGAATTATTCGCACTAAGTCCAAGGGGGAGCAAATGGCTTTTGTTACCTTAACAGATACAAAGCAGAAGTTGGATGTGACTGTTTTTCCAGAGAGCTTTACCCAATGGCAGACTTACCTCAAAGAAGGGGACATCCTTTACATGACTGGTAAAGTACAGGAACGGGATAATCGCCTGCAGCTAATTTTACAGAGTCTAGCACCAGCTGTAGCTGAGAAATTTTGGATTCAGTTGGCTAACCATGACCATGATCAACAAGTCGCAGAGACTCTTCGAGCGTACCCAGGACAGATTCCTGTTGTCCTGCATTATCAAGATAGTAATCAGACATTACAGAGCCAAAAGCTCTTTGTAGCCAAATCAGAAAAATTACAAGAAGAGCTTACAAGCTTTGTTATGAAAACGATTTATCATTAAAAAACTTCTGAAATAGAAGCATTTTAAAATCGAATGTGCTATAATTAGGGAGTTAAAAATAAAAAAGGAGTATCAGGTAGAATGAAACGTATTGCTGTTTTAACCAGTGGCGGTGACGCACCTGGTATGAACGCTGCTGTCCGTGCAGTTGTTCGTAAAGCAATTGCTGAAGGCATGGAAGTCTTCGGAATCAACCGCGGCTATGCTGGCATGGTCGAAGGTGACATCTTCCAATTTGATGTTCACGGTGTTACCAATATTATTAATCGTGGTGGGACCTTTCTTCAGTCAGCTCGTTACCCTGAATTTGCCACTCTTGAAGGGCAGTTAAAAGGAATTGAGCAATTAAAAAAACATGGTATCGAAGGTGTCGTCGTTGTTGGTGGTGACGGTTCTTATCATGGCGCTATGCGCTTGACAGAACATGGTTTTCCAGCAGTTGGTCTACCAGGGACTATTGATAACGATATCGTCGGCACTGATTATACAATTGGGTTTGACACAGCAGTTGCGACTGCGACTGAGGCTTTGGACAAGCTCCGAGATACATCCTACAGCCACGGTCGTACCTTTGTTGTTGAGGTTATGGGACGTAATGCCGGTGATATCGCTCTCTGGTCAGGAATTGCTGCCGGTGCCGATCAAATTATCGTTCCTGAAGAGAAGTACGATATCAAAGAGGTCGTAGCCAAGGTCAAAGACGGTTATGAAAATAAAGGCAAGAGACGTCATATTATTGTCTTAGCCGAAGGTGTTATGAGCGCTGAAGAGTTTGCTGATAAGATGAAAGAAGCTGGTGATATCAGCGACTTGCGTGCTACTAATCTCGGACACATTGTTCGCGGTGGTTCTCCAACTGCTCGTGACCGTGTTCTTGCTTCTTGGATGGGTGCCCATGCGGTTGATTTGCTTAAAGCGGGTCGAGGTGGACTGGCTGTTGGTATCCACAATGAAGAATTGGTTGAAAGTCCAATTCTAGGTACAGCAGAAGAAGGAGCTTTATTCAGTCTAGCTGATAACGGAGATATTATTGTTAACAATCCGCATAAGGCACGTCTTGACTTTGCTGATTTAGCTCGTAACCTGACTTATTAATTTATTATTTTAAACCTAGTTAATCCTATCCCAAAAGGGATAAAAAATAGAGGGAGTTCATACTTATCATGAATAAACGCGTAAAAATCGTTGCAACACTTGGTCCTGCGGTAGAGATCCGTGGTGGTAAAAAATTCGGTGATGATGGCTATTGGGGTGAAAGCCTTGATCATGAAGCCTCAGCACAAAACATTGCTAACCTGATCAATGAAGGTGCTAATGTTTTCCGCTTCAACTTCTCGCACGGTGACCACGCAGAGCAAGGGGAACGTATGGAAGTCGTTCGTAAAGCAGAAGAAATCGCTGGTCAAAAGGTTGGTTTCCTGCTTGATACGAAAGGACCTGAAATCCGTACAGAATTGTTTGCAGATGACGCAAAAGAATACTCTTATAAAACAGGTGATAAACTTCGTGTCGCAACTAAACAGGGCATTCAATCGACTAAAGATGTTATTGCCTTGAATGTTGCTGGTGCCCTTGATATTTTTGATGATGTTGAGGTCGGTAAGCAAATTCTTGTTGACGATGGTAAACTTGGTCTTCGTGTCGTGGGTAAAGATGCTGCTACTCGTGAATTTGAGGTTGAGGTTGAAAACGATGGTATCATCGCTAAGCAAAAAGGTGTAAATATTCCTTACACTAAGATTCCTTTCCCAGCGCTTGCTGAGCGTGACAACGCTGACATTCGCTTTGGCTTGGAACAAGGCCTTAACTTTATCGCGATTTCATTTGTACGTACTGCGAAAGATGTTAACGAAGTACGTGCCATCTGTGAGGAAACAGGAAATGGAAACGTGAAATTGTTAGCGAAAATTGAAAACCAACAAGGTATCGACAATATCGATGAAATCATCGATGCTGCTGATGGTATCATGATTGCGCGTGGTGACATGGGTATTGAAGTCCCATTTGAAATGGTTCCAGTTTACCAAAAGATGATCATCACTAAGGTCAATACCGCTGGTAAGATTGTTGTTACAGCAACAAATATGCTGGAAACAATGACTGATAAGCCACGTGCGACTCGCTCAGAAGTATCTGACGTTTTCAATGCTGTTATTGATGGTACAGATGCGACAATGCTTTCTGGTGAGTCAGCTAACGGTAAATATCCACGTGAATCTGTTCGTACCATGGCTACGATTGATAAGAATGCTCAAACGCTTCTTAGTGAGTACGGCCGTCTGGATTCATCTAAGTTTGAACGCTCTACTAAGACAGAAGTTGTTGCTTCAGCTGTTAAAGATGCAACAAGCTCAATGAATATTAAACTAGTTGTTGCTTTGACAGAATCAGGTAACACAGCTCGTTTGATCTCTAAATACCGTCCAGAAGCTGATATTTTGGCGGTGACCTTTGATGAGAAAACACAAAAATCATTGATGCTTAACTGGGGTGTCATTCCAGTTGTGACAGATAAACCTTCATCTACTGATGACATGTTTGAAGTTGCTGAGCGCGAAGCAGTGAAGTCTGGTCTTGTTGAGTCGGGTGATGACATCGTCATTGTTGCAGGTGTTCCTGTTGGAACAGGTGGTACTAACACGATGCGTGTTCGCACTGTTAAATAAGGTAGCAAAAAGTAATTAAGAGGTGAGCTCTGGCTTATCTCTTTTTATTATAATTTGAAACGAGGATGGAGATATCTAATTTTTGTAGCTGCTTAGAAATCAATCATTAACTTGGATAATTTTTACTAGATACAATTAAAGTTTGGAATACTTATGTTTTTAAATTGTCATCGTCTTGTGCCTGTCCACATATAATTGTTAGGCGGCTGACCTTTCTTATTTAGATAAGACATGGTATAATGTAAAGGATTGAAAGGAGTTTCTATGGTTAGACGAGATCTGATTAGAAATATCATTATCCTATTATTAGCTATTTTAGTTGTTATTCTCCTACGTGTCTTTGTATTTTCGACCTTTAAGATCACAAGCGAGACAGATAATAGCTATCTTAAAAAGGGAGATTTGGTAACAGTTGCGACACGGAGAACTCCTCTTGTTAAGGATTTTGTCGTTTATAAGGTCAAGGGCAAGGAATATTTAGGTCGAATTGTTGCTAAGTCGGGCCAAGAGGTCACCTCTATGGACGATGTCCTTTATATAAATCATAAGATTAATCATGAAAGCTATTTAAAGGATGAGAAAACGGCTTTTGTAAAACAGGCACAGCCTGGTCAGTATTTTACTGATGACTTTACTACCCAGACTATTAGCCATAAGGCCAGTGTAACTAAGATTCCTAAAGATGCTTATTTAATCTTGAATGATAACCGTCAAAATAAAAATGACAGCCGCAAATTTGGTTTTATCAAGAAAGAGCAAATTAAGGGGGTAGTTTCCTTTAGAGTCTGGCCTCTAAGTGATTTTGGTTTTGTGACTGTTGAGTAGCCTAGCAGGCTGCTTTTTTTATGGTTTTTACAATTGAACTATACCAATTTTTCTCTTGACAAAACGAAAATATTTGAATATACTGTGTTTATCGTCGTTGGTAGCAAAGAGTAAACTATACCAATTTAAAACGAAATAAGAAAAGGAGAGGCAGCCCGTTGGCTGCCGACTGATGTGTATGTGTGGAATTGTCGGTGTTGTCGGAAATAGTCAGGCGACAGATATTTTAATTCAAGGTCTGGAAAAATTAGAATACCGTGGATATGATTCGGCAGGTGTTTATGTCACAGATGGGCAGACTAACCATCTAATCAAGGCTGTCGGCCGTATTGCAGAATTAGCTGATAAGGTCGGTGATACCCTTGGTAGAGCCGGTATTGGCCATACTCGCTGGGCGACCCATGGACCTGCGAGCGAAGTCAATGCTCACCCTCATCAATCACAAACAGGACGTTTCACTTTGGTGCATAACGGTGTGATTGAAAACTATTTAGAGATTAAAAATACTTATTTAGCTGATCATGATTTTAAGGGACAGACGGACACCGAAATTGCTGTGCACCTGATTGGAAAATTTGTTGAGGAAGATGACCTCGACCTTCTTTCTGCTTTTAAAAAAGCTCTCTCTATCATTGAAGGATCTTATGCTTTCGCCCTTATGGATGCTCAAGATGCAGGTACAATCTACGTGGCTAAAAATAAATCACCGCTTTTGATCGGCCTTGGTGATGGTTACAATATGGTCTGCTCCGATGCTATGGCTATGATTCGTGAAACTAACCAATTCATGGAAATTCATGATAAGGAATTGGTTATTGTTAAAGCTGACAGTGTTCAGGTGCAAGATTACGATGGCAAAGTACAGGAACGTGCTAGCTATACAGCAGAGTTAGACTTGTCAGATATTGGTAAAGGGACCTATCCTTTCTACATGCTTAAGGAAATCGATGAGCAGCCTACGGTTATGCGTAAGCTCATCAATACTTATGCCGATGCTGATGGCAATATAACGGTTAATCCAGCGATTGTTAAGTCTGTCCAAGAAGCTGACCGCATCTATATTTTAGCAGCGGGAACATCTTACAATGCCGGTTTTGCAGCTAAATCTATGTTCGAACAGTTGACAGATACACCCGTAGAGCTAGGTGTCGCATCAGAATGGGGTTACAATATGCCGCTCCTGAGTAAGAAACCAATGTTTGTTTTGCTCAGTCAGTCAGGTGAAACAGCTGATAGCCGTCAGGTTTTGGTTAAGGCTAATGCAGCTGGTATCCCAAGTCTAACCATAACAAATGTACCGGGCTCCACTTTATCGCGTGAAGCCACGTATACTATGCTTCTTCATGCAGGGCCTGAGATTGCGGTTGCCTCTACCAAGGCTTACACAGCCCAAATCGCAGCACTTGCTTTCTTAGCCAAAGCTGTCGGTGAAGCAAATGGCAAAAAGGAAGCTCTGGAATTTGATTTGGTACACGAATTATCTATCGTAGCTCAGTCTATTGAGTCAACTTTGTCTGAAAAAGATATGATTTCAGAAAAAGTTTCTAAACTTTTGCCAACAAGCCGCAATGCTTTCTATATTGGCCGCGGTAATGATTACTATGTGGCTATGGAAGCCTCTTTAAAACTTAAGGAAATTTCCTATATCCAGTGCGAAGGATTTGCAGCTGGTGAGCTGAAACACGGTACGATTTCTTTGATCGAAGATGGTGTTCCAGTCTTAGCCTTGATGTCTTCTAACGAAAAAATTGCAGCTCATACGCGCGGTAACATTCAAGAGGTTGCAGCACGCGGAGCTAGTGTCTTGACTATCGTTGAAGAGGGATTAGATACAGATACCGATGATATCATTGTCAATAAGGTTCATCCTTATCTCGCTAGCATTTCTATGGTTATCCCAACGCAGCTGATTGCCTACTATGCGTCTTTGCAACGCGGTCTTGATGTTGATAAACCGCGTAATCTTGCTAAAGCTGTAACGGTGGAATAAAGGCAAGTTACTATTTAAGGATCTGGCCCTTTCTGTGAGGGCTAGGTCTTTTTTGTGGATTTTTGACAATTTTTTTTTGCCAAAATTTGAGTGTTATGGCAAAAAAAATTTTCTTATAATAGACTTATAGAAAAAGGAGGATTTATCCATGAATGAAGGTAATTCTTTGAAGGTCAGAATCCAAAAGTTAGGGACTGCACTTTCTAATATGGTTATGCCAAACATTCCAGCCTTAATTGCTTGGGGTGTTTTGACAGCCTTGTTTATTCCGGATGGCTATTTGCCAAATCCACAGCTCAATCTAATCGTCAGCCCTATGTTGGTGTATCTAATTCCAACTTTGATTGGATTTACAGGTGGTAAAAATATTTACGAACACCGCGGGGGTGTTGTTGGGGCTATCGCTACCTTTGGTGCTATTACAGGTACACAAGGTAGCTTGATGGTTAACAGCCTCATCAGTGCCTTGGATCCAAGCACTATGTCTGCTAGTGAGTTTGTGGCTAAGTACCAAGAGATCTTAGCAAATGGTAAACCTAATGTTACCATGATTGTCGGGGCAATGATTATGGGACCTCTGGGTGCTTGGTGCATCAAGAAATTTGACGAAATTGTTCAACCCAAGGTCAAAACTGGCTTTGAGATGTTGGTGAACAATTTCTCTGCTGGTCTCATCGGCTTTGGCTTGATGTTAGTGGCCTACTTTGGTGTTGGTCCGGTTGTTGCTACGTTGACAGAATGGGTTGGTCAAGGGGTTCAAGCCATTGTGGACGTTCATTTGTTGCCACTGGCCAATGTGATTATCGAACCAGCTAAAATCCTCTTCCTCAATAATGCCCTTAACCATGGTATCTTTACCCCGCTTGGTACCGAACAAGTAGCAGAAGTTGGTAAATCTGTTTTCTTCCTTCTTGAAGCCAATCCTGGGCCTGGTTTGGGTATTCTCATTGCCTATGCCCTATTTGGTAAGGGATCTGCCAAATCTTCATCATGGGGGGCAATGATTATCCACTTCTTTGGTGGTATCCATGAAATTTACTTCCCATATGTGATGATGAAACCAGCCATGTTCTTGGCCGTTATTGCAGGTGGTGTGTCAGGTACTTTTACCTTCCAGCTCTTAGATGCCGGTCTTAAATCCCCTGCGTCTCCTGGTTCCATCATTGCCATTATGCTGATGGCCCCTAAAGGTGTAGGTCCGCATTTAGCCGTCTTGGGTGGTGTTCTAGTTGCGACGGTTGTTTCTTTCCTTGTTGGAGCTGTTATTCTGAAAGCTGACAAATCTGAAGGAGCTTCGCTTGAGGATGCACAGGCTGCAACTCAAGCAGCAAAAGCAGAGTCAAAGGGTCAGTCTGAAGAAGAACCGCTATCAAATTCAACAGAGATTACGACAGATAATGTTAAGCAAATTATTTTTGCCTGTGATGCGGGTATGGGAAGTTCGGCTATGGGGGCTTCAATCCTGCGCGATAAGGTAAAAAAGACTGGCTTAGATATCCCAGTTACCAATAAGGCTATTTCTAACTTAACCGATACGGACCACACCTTGATCGTTACACAGGAAGAATTAGCAGCGCGTGCAGCAGAGCGCACACCGAGTGCTGTCCATGTCACGGTTGATAATTTCTTAGCAACGCCTAAATACGACGAGATTGTCGGTCTGCTGGCAGGTGAAGGGCAAGCGAGTGCTGAAACTGCCGATCAAGTAGGCGAAGAAGCCAGTGAAGATGTTGATTTAAACTATATTGACGAAGTCGTCTTTGCTCATGGCACAGCCGAAGGTTCAGCAACGATGGGTCAGGCTACGCTGGAGCTGATCTTTAAGAACCACGACATTGGTATCCCAGTATCTAAAGTTGCTAACGATCAACTTGGCAATTTCAATGCCAAGAATATCCTTATTGTGACAACCATCGCTAATCAATCCGATGCCCAGCACTTCGCGCCACACGCCCAATTCTTGATTGTTGACAGTTTAGTGACAACACCTGAATATGACAAGATGGTCGCGCGTATGCACAAATAGTTTCAGCAAACTTGGTATCCTAGAATAGTGTATAATGAGGCTATGATATTTACCAAACGTGAAGAAAAATTGATTAAGGCTTTCCTAGAACTAGGAAAGCTTTCGGTAGATGATATTCAAAAAATTTTAGATGTATCGCAGCGGACGGCCTATCGAACCCTTGCTGATTTGACTGAGAGCCTTAGTCAAATTGATATTGTCCTAGCTAAAGATCGCAAAAAGTACGGTTTATCTGGTGATATATCAAAGCTCAGCGCTCTCTATAGCATGGAGGATTACAGCCGCAGTGAGCGTCTCAACTTGATTTGTCTAGACTTACTATTATCTGATACTCCCCTGACTAATGCTTATTTTCAAGAACGTTTCATGGTTAGCAATGTGACGATTATTCAAGACGTCAATGAAATCAGCCAGCGTCTGGCTGATTTCGATGCTAGGCTTGATCGTAAGCAAGGCTACCGATTGGAAGTCACTACAGAGCAACGCCGCTATTTATTAGCAGTGCTGTTGACCAACATGGTCTCAACTGCTGATTTTAAAGCTGGTAAAATCAATGTTCCAGATAGACTGCAAGAAAGGATTAAAGAGGCTAAGAAAACCTTTCGAGACTGTCAATCTTTTGTGCCAGAGATGGATCCCAAGCTCCTGCAGTTTTTCACTAGTCTTCTGGCCCTGTCGAAGTTTTTTGGTCAGCCTCAGACCGTTCTTCATGTCAGTAAACAGGCTTTGGAATTGTCTCAGGAACTGTTTACCAGCTATGCTAGGCTGACAGCTCAAGCCTATGGCACGAACGATATTCTCTATTGGGCCAGTCAGTTGGATGAGCTCTATATCAAGCGTCAGGAGAATCCTCTCTATGTTGAGAATTTCGACAGTCAGTATTTTTACAGTGTTACTAACTTGATTGATAAGGTTTCATCTTTTACAAAGATTAACTTTATTAAGGATAAAACGCTGTTTAAATTTCTCTTTCACCATATACTTTTGAGCTTGGCTATTCCCTATCTTTTTCCTGATCGGTCGATGTCTTCAACGGCCCATGTAATTGCTTACCAAAATGAGTTTCTTCATCGAATCATCCGTTTGGTCGTTCAGGATTTATTTCCTGCCTATATTCAGAATGAAGCAGAATATGAGTTGATTACTCTGCATTTTGCGTCAAGTATTCGGCGAAGTCCAGATATTTATCCTATTCAGGTTTTAATGCTGACTAACCAACGTCCCTTAGCTGTCGAGCTTTTGGTTACAAAAATAAAGTCAGTAGCCCCTTTTGTTCAGTCGGTACAGATAAAACATCTGGATGAGTTCTCCCAAGAAGATTTGGAACATTACGATTACATTTTGTCAACAAGTCCTATAGATAGTCAAGGTGTCGATACGATTTCAACTTATCCCAATACAGCTGAAATCCTGCACCTACAGGAGCAGTTACAGGCAGTACAGCTGCGCCGAAATCAGCAGCGGGAACGCAGCATCGAAATTGTTGGGAAAACAGATCTGCAGGCTTATTTAGAGGCCAGCCAGAGTTTATTGGAACATTTTCAGCTGCGTCGCTTGGATAACAGCTCTTCTTTTGAAAAAACTGTGGCCGAGACCATTGCTGATCTAACAGCAATATCTGATACCGCTTATTTGACAGAGAAATTGCTCAAACGTTTTGAGCTTAGCCCCTTTGCCATTCCAGAGACAGGCCTAGCTCTTTTGCATACGCAATCCCATGCGGTGGAAAAAAGTCAGTTCATGGTTTATAGCCTAACCCAAACGATTGAGGTTCAGTCAATGAACCATGAAATGGAAAATGTTAGTCGGCTGCTAGTCATGCTGACCGAGGAAAACAGTAGTCTTGAGACCAAAAGATTGATGTCAGCTATTGGTCAATCTATCATTGAGAATCATCTCTACACAGAAATTTACAAAACTGGTAATCAGGAGATTATCTATCAATTATTAAATAAGATTTTTACAGAAACCATCAAGGATTTGGAGAATTAACTATGGAATTTGAAAAAACACTGATTAAACTCAATCAGCACTTTAATGATAAGGAAGAAGCCATTCGTTACTGCGGTCAAGTATTGGCTGATGGCGGCTATGTTAATCCCGACTATATCGATGCTATGGTACGCCGTGACCAAGAGTTATCGGTCTACATGGGGAATTTTATCGCCATTCCACATGGAACGGATGATGCTAAAAAGGAAGTTCTCAAGTCCGGTATTACAGTCGTTCAAGTGCCTAAAGGTGTTAATTTTGGGACAGAGGATGACAAGCAGGTGGCTACAGTTCTATTTGGCATTGCGGGTATCGGTGATGAGCACTTGGAGATGATTCAAAAGATTTCGATTTTCTGTGCAGATGTTGACAATGTTGTTAAACTGGCAGATGCGCAATCAGAAGAGGCTATCATTGGGCTATTAAACAGTGTTGAGTGAGGAAAAGAGGTTTAAACATGAAAAATGCAGTACACTTTGGTGCCGGAAATATCGGTCGCGGTTTTATCGGCCAAGTTTTATTTGAAAATAATTTTGATATCACCTTTGTTGATGTTAATGAAGCCATTATCAATGCCCTCAATGAGCGCCACAGTTATGAGATTGAAATTGCTGAGGACGGGCAGCGCCATATCGCTGTTTCAGGCGTCAGCGGCATTAATAATGCTCAAGACCCAGAGGCTGTTGTCGCAGCCATCACACAGGCGGATATTATTACCACTGCGATTGGTCCCAATATCCTGCCTCTTATTGCTGAATTGATTGCTAAGGGAATTGAAGCACGCCAAGCAGCAGGCAAGGAGCAAGTTATTGATGTTTTAGCTTGTGAAAATATGATTGGCGGGTCCGAATTTCTCTGGGTGGAAGTTCAAAAATACCTGTCTGAAGCAGGCTTAGCCTATGCTAAAGAGTATGTGGGCTTCCCTAATGCTGCTGTCGACCGCATTGTTCCAGCTCAGAGTCATGAAGATCCTCTCTTTGTGGTTGTTGAGCCCTTCAGAGAATGGGTTGTTGAAACAGGCCGCATGAAAAATAAGGCGTTGAAATTGGATGGTGTTCATTATGAAGAAGAATTGACACCTTTCATTGAGCGCAAGCTCTTCTCCGTCAACTCTGGTCACGCCACATCTGCCTATACAGGTGCTTTCTATGGTGCCCAGACAATCCTAGAAGCGCTTAAAAACGAAACCGTTAAAGCTAATGTCGAAGCAGTTTTGGGAGAAATCCGCAGTCTCTTGATAGCTAAATGGGGCTTTGATGAAGCAGCCTTGGTCGATTATCATAAGGTCATTATCTCTCGCTTTGAAAATCCTTATATTGTCGACGATGTGACCCGTGTTGCTCGCACACCAATTCGTAAACTGGGCTTTGATGAGCGCTTTATCCGCCCTATTCGTGAATTGAAAGAGCGCGGTCTTTCCTATGATAATCTTTTAAAAACCGTTGCCTTTGTCTTCAAATACAATGATCCAGAAGACCCGCAATCTGTTGAATTGCAAGACCTCTTGGCTAGTAAACCGCTGCCAGAGGTTATCGTCCAAGTCACAGACCTTAAAGACCAGGATCTCATTAAAGAGATTGAAGCCGCAGTTACTTCGATCTAGAGAGAGATAGCAGTCATGTCAAAAGCAAGCTAAATTGGTAGCTTGCTTTTTTGTGGCGTTTTTTATAGCTCTGAAGATTAATTATTAAATTTTCTGAAATTGGTGTATAATTAAAGAAGAGCTGCTAAAATGAGTTATATTAACTTACCAGTAAGATAGAAACTTTCAATGCAGCAGCAAAATTTGCTAGAAGAAAGCCAGAGGGAATATTTGATATGTCCAATAGTTATATGGAATTTAAACAGTTACTTAAGAGATTTGTAGAACAGGCAAACATTAATATAAAGGGAAGTGAAGGAAGGAAAACAAAATTAGAAGGAATAACTGAAATATATCCTGCTGTTACTATTGATGATATTTCCTATAAAATTGAAATGTTTAATAGAGGCTATTATGGACCAAAAAATGGAAGCGGATGTAATAAGTTACCCTATCTTGGATATGAATATAATAATGCCAAAAACACTTGGATTAATATTCGTACCATATTTGAAAATTTTGAAGTTACTGGGTTTAAAGTTGTTAAATGGCATCCTGATGGACACGATACTGATTTGAATATTCAATACTTAGTTAAAGACTTAGAATTGGATTCAGAACAAGAACCTAATTCAGCCCTAAAACAATTTTATGATATATTTGTGAGTTTTAAGAAAGATAATAAAAAAGAACAAAATATTGTAGAGGAACCACTATCTAGTTATATTTATGATAGTAAATACGCTCAGATTTTGAAAAAATCTAAAAACCTCATCCTCCGCGGTGCACCGGGGACTGGGAAAACCTACCTTGCCAAGCAGATTGCTAAGGAACTGACTGGGGGAAATGATGACCAAATCGGTTTTGTTCAATTTCACCCATCTTATGATTACACAGATTTTGTGGAAGGGCTGCGTCCTGTCTCAAGTGCTGATGGTCAGATTGGTTTTGAATTGCAGGATGGCATTTTTAAAAAGTTTTGTACGAAAGCTAAAGAAGACTCAGATAAAACTTTCGTCTTCATCATCGACGAAATCAATCGTGGGGAAATTTCCAAGATTTTTGGAGAGTTATTCTTCTCCATTGATCCGGGTTATCGTGGTAAGGATGGTGCAGTATCAACTCAATATGCTAATTTATATGAAACGGATGAGAAATTTTATATTCCTGAGAATGTCTATATCATTGGTACCATGAATGATATTGATCGCTCTGTTGATACTTTTGATTTTGCCATGCGCCGACGTTTCAGGTTTGTCGAGGTGACGGCAAAGGATAGAGCAGATGAGATGCTTAGTGATGAAGAGGTTAAAGGTAGATTAAGTCGATTGAATGCTGCTATTGAAAGTAATGAGGAACTTGGGCGGCATTATCAAATTGGTCCATCTTACTTTATGGATTTAGATAAGGGAGAAGTAACTGCAGCTGAGCTCTGGTCCGATTATTTGCAGCCGCTTTTAGAGGATTACCTGCGTGGTTCCTATGATGAGGTAGAAAAGCTGAAAGAGCTAGAAAATGCTTACAACTTAATAGAAAAGGAAGAGTCAGATGAGACTGACAGATAATGATTCAGTAGCTAGGTCTGAATTTGCAGCCTCTTACCCTCAGCTGTCAGAAAAATTGCCGGATAGAACGCTGGAAAGTCTTTCCAAAGAGGACAATCTCTTTATTTTCCCGCATGATTTGCTGGATTCTCTCGATTTGGAAAAAGATGGCAAGGTGCTGGAGACAGTCAATGACCAGATTAAAACGCAGAACATCATCGGTTTTCTAGGCTGTGGGGAGGAGCGCTTGAGCATTCATTCTCGTTTTGCCAATGGAGATGATGATTACTTTCTGCATTACATGCTGCAAAAGGTACTGCAGCTCAATCTGACTAGTCTTGATATCGGCCTGTCTCGAGAAGAAAGCTGGTACCATCTTTTAATCTATCTTTTTCCCAAATATCTTGAGGCAGCCTTGCGTAAGGGGCTTTATAAGGAATACCAGCGCTTTTTCTACAATGACAGTCATGTCAAAGGGACAATAGAAGTTGCCCGACATATTAAGCAGAACACACCTTTTACAGGAAAAATAGCTTATTCAACTAGGGAATTTTCCTTTGATAATGTCCTCATGCAGCTGGTTAGCCACACTATTGCCTTTATTCAGCATACTGTTCCCAATGGCAGAGCGCTTTTGTCCAGCTCATCTTCAGTTAAGGAAAATATAGCTGAAATTGTACGGGTAACACCTAGTTATCGATTGTCAGATAGGACTAAGATTATCAGAGAAAATCAAAATAAACCTATCCGCCATGCTTACTATCATGAGTATCGGACTTTGCAGCGGCTTTGCCTGATGATTTTGAGTCAAGAAAAGCACGGGCTGGATCAATCCCATCAAAAAATCCACGGTCTTCTCTTTGATGTTGCCTGGATTTGGGAAGAATATCTGGCGACCTTGCTGCCTGAATTTGAACATCCTCAAAATAAGAGCAGGACAGGCGGCTATTCCTTATTTCAAAATGGAAATGGAAGAATTTATCCAGACTTTCTCTCCTTATCAGGTTCACCAGTTGTTGCGGATGCCAAATATAAACCTCTGGATAACATCAATGGACGAGATTATTTGCAGGTAGTGGCTTATATGTATCGCTTTGACGCCAAAGTAGGATTTTATCTCTTTCCAGATAAGAAAAAATCAGAACCGACCGAATATCAACTCTTACAGGGCAGAAAAGAAAAACGAGACTATTTAGTAAGTGTCGAAAAACTCGGCCTCGCCATTCCCCAAGGCTGCACTAGCTATCAGGATTTCATTAGCGCTATGAAGGAAGCAGAAAAAGTCTTTCAAAGTCATTTATATTGTAATCGGTAAGAAATTTTAGAATAGTCATACATTAACCCTGATGAGATTAGAGGATAGAGTAACATCTGTTCTCTTTTTTGCTGTCCTTTAGTTTTAATCCTATGGGACTTAATAGAATTGTAATTTAGCTCAATTTAAAAAATGCTATAATCAACGTGACTGCTAACTGATAAAAAAGACATGGAGTAAGGATCAAAGATAAAAATGCTGATAGGGTCTTTGGCACTAGTGAAACAGATTATTTAAGTTCGTCTGAAAGAATCCGTGCCAAACTGGATGTGACCCTGAGCCAGATATGAGTTGCTGCTGGATTTGCCATCTGTTTTTTGTTTATATGGTTTGCTCTGTTGAAGGTGGCTTCTATTTTGCAAAAAAGAATTTCAGCGGGAAATGGGAAAGAGCCTCACCACTGTTCCTATCAAAATTGGGTAGCTTTAAACTAGAGCACAAGCTTAATGGTTGACTAACTCTGGAATGATAGCGATGGCTATTGCGAGCAGGAGTTGTAATTTAACAAGTACAAAGACGGGCAATACTATCTAGGAGTAAAGAGAAAGTCCTTAAGTCGGATAGAAAAATATTGTCGCAGTCTGATAGCAAAGGTCAGCAAATAGATATCCATTAAAGAGAAAGGTAGCAAACATGGAAGAAAATAATGAATTTGAATCAGCTTTTTCGACAGGCAAGGAAAATAATTCTCCGATCTTTTCAGGCCGAGATCCAAAGCTAGTGCCTGAAAAGATAGACGCCAAAAGCTTTAAAAAAGGGCTCATACTAGCCTTTGGTGGAGCTATCGGGTTCACGTTTTTAATCGTGTTAGTTGTTTTTATAGTGAATAGATAATTTTGGTCTGACTGCAAAATTTAAGCATGGCCTTGCTAAAGGAGCAAGGATCTGTACTTAGACTTATCAGGAATTTCAGAGTTTGAAAGTGAGTAGTTCTTATGAGCAGAGGACTTCAATAAAAGGAACGGATATGATAAGATTGCCAGTCAATACGGAAAAAGAGAGGATCACTTTCCCACAATAGTCTAAGTTTGAGTTATTGCCCTAATCCAGACAATTTGGATCTGAGCGTTGATAAGAAAGATAAAAACTGCTACTACATTTGCAAATCATTAAGTAGTTGGGAAATAAGGATTTTTGCCCCAAGAGGAAGCTAGGGATTTTTTGAGAAAACTAAGTCTGATAACCTTAAAATTGGGAGAGCAAAAACGGTCAAGGGGAAGAGAGTTATCACTCTGTCATTATGAAATTGGAATATCCAGAAGAAAATTACTTTCCCCAGTCTGGCGATCTTAGACTAGAGTTTGCGGTAACCTATACAAACGGCTATGGCAGCAAAGAGCCTTATCAAGTAATCATGAAAAGGCAACCCTTTTCTGTACAAAATAATGACAAACAGTATTACCTTAAAGAAAAGAGCTATTCTAAAGGGTAGCAGAAGATCTTTACCCGAGTATCTCTGGCAGTCCCCCATAGCTTAAAACGAGCTTGCCCAGTCATCAGAATTAGGGTAAAATAGCTTAGTAAGTATTTTTAGAAAAGGAAAAATCTATGTCTTTACCAAATTGCCCCAAATGTAACTCGGAGTATGTTTACGAGGACGGTATCCTCTTGGTCTGCCCAGAATGTGCCTATGAATGGGATCCAAACGAAGCTGCTGAAGAAGAGGGCTTAGTCGTTCTTGATAACAATGGTGTTCGTCTTGCTGATGGCGATACCGTTACGGTCATCAAGGATCTCAAGGTTAAAGGGGCTCCAAAGGACATTAAGCAGGGAACCCGTGTTAAGAATATCCGCTTGGTTGAAGGGGATCACAATATTGACTGTAAGATTGACGGCTTTGGAGCCATGAAACTCAAGTCAGAGTTTGTTAAAAAAATATAAATCCCTATAAAGTTCAAGGCAAAGACCTTGGGCTTTTTAACTAATAGATTGTAAAATAAAGTGCAACAAAAAAACAAGAACGAATTTTTGTTGCTCTCGTCTTCTACTTATGATTGAAAGCTAATGACAGATGCGGCCGCATCCACTTTGGCTGGGACACCCAAAGGAACAATGGCTCTAGGGGTAGCGTGCCCGACATTGACATTGTAGAGGAGGGAAATATCCGTATCAATCACTTCTAGCAGGATTTGTTTATAGTCATCATAGTAAGTCTCATCCATAGGCTTACCGACAATCACACCATTCAGAACCTCAAAAATACCAGTAGCTTTTAATGTTTCCAGCATGGTACGATAAAGGGCAGGTTCAGGTTTTTCTTCACTAGATTCCAGCAGGAGAATTTTTCCCTGCCAATCACTCAAACTGGGAAAGAGCTGATAACGCTGACAGAGGGCACTGCTGTCTTCATAGCGTGATGAATCAAAAATCTGATAGAGGGATTCCAAACATCCGCCTAGGATGGCTCCTTCAAATTGAGGATTTCCCTTCAGTAACTCAAAGCCTTCATTTTTATGCATAATTCGACTGGTTCCTAAGGCCTTGGGACTAAAATCTGTCCGCTCCTCATACCAGATAGCACTGGGTCTGATTTCTGAGATACGGCCTGTCTCGATCAGCTCTTTAAAGTAATGAAAGGAGTAGGGCAGCATCTCGTGATCCAATTCGCAAATATCTGGCAAAAAAGCCTGACCGTAAAAGGTCGTGAGTCCCAGCTTATGTAACATCAAGTGATTCATAGTGGTGTCGGAAAAGCCTAAAAAGATTTTCTGCTGGAGCACTTGCTGCAATTCGTTATGGTCAAATAAATAAGGCAGGAGACGGTGGGTATCATCACCGCCAATAGCGCATAAAATCATATCAATGGCGGGGTCTTTAAAAGCAGTGAGCAGATCTTGAGCTCTGGCTTGAGGATTCTCTCTCAGATAGTCAATACCTTTGAAGGCATGGTCTAAAAACACGACCTCCATTCCTAACTGTTCCAAGCGTTTAACCCCTAAGTCCACTTCAAACTTAATAAAGTCCTCTCCGAGGATACCGCTGGACAGACTGACAATCCCGATCCTTTTAACCATAAAGGGTGCCTCCTTTTTTTAAAATTACCAGCATTATAACATACTAACCCTTGCTAAGAAAGGCTGAAAATAGCTGTGGGTTTGTTTTTACCGATAAGTGATTTTGAAAATTTAGAAGAAAAGCAGACAAATGTATTTTTTTCATTTTTATATGAATAAAAATAAATAATATTTCAAAGTGTCTGAAAATTTGATATAATAAAGCATATCAACTCACTAGGAGCATTTATGTCGTACGTTTTGGAAATTCTCCCAGCCCTTTTAAATGGTGCTTGGGTTACCCTGCAGGTTTTCTGCATCGTTATCATTTTATCCATTCCACTGGGGATTGTTCTGGCCTTTCTCATGCAGTTGAAATTTAAGCCTTTGAATTGGCTGCTGACTATTTATATATGGATCATGCGAGGAACTCCCCTCTTATTGCAGCTTATTTTTGTTTATTATGTACTGCCCAGTGTGGGGGTCGTCTTCGATCGTCTACCGGCAGCGATTTTAGCCTTCACTCTTAACTATGCGGCTTATTTTGCAGAAATTTTCCGCGGCGGTATTGCTGCTATTCCTAAGGGACAGTACGAGGCAGCTAAGGTTTTAAAATTTAATCAGCTGCAGACGATTCGTTATATTATCTTGCCGCAGGTTATTAAGATTGTGCTGCCGAGTGTCTTTAATGAGGTGATTAATCTTGTGAAAGATTCCTCGTTGGTTTATGTGCTGGGAGTTGGTGATCTGCTTTTGGAAAGTCGAACGGCGGCCAACCGCGATGCGACCTTAGCACCTATGTTTGTTGCTGGGGCTATTTATCTCATCTTAGTTGGGCTTGTAACCCTTGCGTCTAAACGTATCGAGAAAAAATTTAATTTTTATAAATAGGAGGTCGTATGTTAACATTAAAGAATATTTCTAAACAATTCGGCCATAAGCAAATTTTTAAGGATTTCAATCTCAATGTAGAAGAAGGGAAAATTCTTGCTGTTGTTGGGCCCTCTGGCGGTGGTAAAACGACCCTGCTACGTATGCTGGCAGGACTTGAGAAAATCGATTCGGGTCAGGTCATCTATCAGGAAAAAGAAGTACCTTTGAATCATCTAGAGTCAGAAAATATCCTCGGTTTTGTTTTTCAGGATTTTCAGCTTTTCCCACATTTGACAGTATTAGAAAATTTGATTTTGTCACCGACGAAAACAATGGGGACTTCCAAGGATGAAGCTGTTAAGAAGGCTAGAGAACTCTTAGCCAAACTTGGCTTAGAGGAACATGCGGATGCCTACCCTTTCTCCTTGTCTGGCGGTCAAAAGCAGCGAGTTGCCTTTGCGCGTGCGATGATGATTGACCCTAAAATCATTGGTTATGATGAGCCAACCTCAGCCTTGGATCCGGAGCTGCGCCAGGAAGTAGAAAAATTGATCTTGCAGAACCGTGAGCTGGGCATCACACAAATCGTGATTACCCATGATATGCAGTTCGCCCAGAATGTTGCTGACGATATTCTGAGCATAAATCCTAAATAGCAGAGGGAGTATATAGATGAGATTAGCAAAATATTTCCTTTCTCTCTTGATACTTGTCCTCTTATCGGTCCTAACTCTCGGTGCCTGCAGCTCTAGGTCGAACTTTGCAACCCAGACTGATCAATGGTCAACATATACCAGAGAGAAGACGATCAAAATTGGATTTGATGCTACCTTTGTACCTATGGGGTTTGAGGAAAAAGATGGTTCCTACACAGGTTTTGATGTTGATCTGGCTAATGCAGTCTTCAAAAAGTATGGGATTAAGGTAGAGTGGCAGGCTATTGACTGGGATATGAAAGAGACTGAGCTTAAAAACGGTACAATTGATTTGATTTGGAATGGCTATTCCATGACTGATGAGCGCAAACAGTCGGTTTTATTTACAGAACCTTATATGATTAACCAGCAGGTTGTTGTAACCAAAAAATCTTCTGGAATTAATAGCCTCACGCAACTGTCTGGAAAAACTCTGGGAGCTCAGGCTGGTTCCTCAGGTTATGATGCTTTCACAGCAGAACCCGATATTTTGAAAGATCAGGTTAAAGACCAGAAGGCTATACAATACTCCACCTTTACCCAAGCCTTAATTGACCTTGATGCTGGACGGATAGATGCTCTCTTGATTGATCGTGTCTATGCTAATTACTATCTGGAGCAGGAAGGCAAGCTGGCAGACTATAATATTATGCCAGCGGGCTATGAAGCTGAAAATTTTGCAGTTGGTGCTCGAAAGGCTGATAAAAAACTGGTCAAGAAGGTTAATCAGGCCTTCACTGAACTCTATCGGACAGGGAAATTCCAGAAGATTTCTCACAAATGGTTTGGTGACGATGTTGCTACAGAACAAGTAAAGAGCGAAGCTCGATAGGCCGCTTTCACTCTCACGACAATCATTATTAGTGAACTTTCTGATTCATTTGAACAAATCTGTATCTGAAAAAAATAACGTGTTTTCATTTTTTAAATTATATAAAAATCGCATGAATTTAGTGTTTAAGCCTGATTTCATGCGATTTTATTTGACTCTCTAATTTCTGTAGTGGACAAATCCACTTTGGAATAATAGGGGTTTATATTGGATTTTTAACTGGACTTTCTTCATTTTTACGTGCTGCATGGTTAATGTTCTAGTTGACTTGGTTGGTAGGAGCGGACACTTCCTTTGTAATCTGGTGAAAAATCAGTTTCCATTGTTCGTGACGACGCCAGATACTGACGTGGCGGTTTCCCTCAAGTTGATAGGTAATCAACTTGGTCTTTTGGCTGATGGACACCATCTTAAAGTATTGAAAATTACTGGAGTAGTAGGGGGCTAGCTTAAGAAAATTTTGAAGTGATAGGAACTGACCGTCTTCATTAACCATCATAAAATCATCGGCAATATAGGCCTCGTAATCCGGTATTTTAGACAGAATTAGTTTTTCAAATTTGTAGAGCTTGTTGTAAACATTTTCCAGCAGTTCATCCTCAGGAATAGCAGCTGGTTCAACATGAATGTCAACATCATAAACCTGAAACTCATCATGCAGGAGCTGCTCAACCTGTTCTGTGATCGCATGGCTCTCGTATACAGATAAATCAGGGTTCATTTCAAGCACTAAATCGAGAAAGATATTGCTGCCATAAGTACGGCCCCGTTGAGATTTCACAGCAGAAATTTTTGGAATTTGTAGAATAGCCTTCTCATATTGGGCTAACTGCTTATCATCAAAGCCATCTGATAGGTTAAAGGTTGCTTGGATAAAGATATCGTAAGCTGTTTTTAGAATAAAGTAGCAGATGATAATTGCAGCTATTCGATCAATAATGGGCATATTGATCGAGCTAGCAACAATGGCAATCGAAGTTCCAAGCGAGGTCAGAGCGTCGGAAATATTGTCTTTAGAGGCAGCCAATAGGGCGCTGGATTTGACTTTCTTAGATAGGTGCCGATTATAGAGGTAGACACCGTACATGACTAGAGCTGAGACCAGTCCGACAATGGCTCCTAAAGGATCAATGGCAGTCTGGTGGTTTGTCATTAACTTTTTAGCAGTTTCTACTAGAACCTGAAATCCTACTAAAAACATGATAAATGAAGTAATCAAACTTGCCAAATCTTCAATCTTCCAATGGCCAAAGCGGTGATCCTCATCGGCCGGTCGACTGGCTAAGTAAAGTCCGACTAAGAGAATGATGTTGCTCATAATGTCTGATAGATTATTAAAACCATCAGCAATCAAGGATGAAGAGGACAAAAGGTGCCCAAACAGCAATTTACTTACAGCTAAACTGATATAGGCAGCAATACTAACAATCGGTCCCCGTCTAGCCAAGCGGATGTTTTGTTCGTGCCTTGTCATATAGCCTCCTTGTAAGAATAACGATTCTCCCCATTATAACATGAATATTAGCGATCAGCTAGCCTTGATAAGGCTAATAAAAAACTAGAACGGGCAGGCAACCCGTCTAGTTAATATCAACTATTCTTTATCTGATACTTCCTGCTGCTTGGATTTGGCAAAATACTTTTTCGTTTCTGCGATAATAATCGGAGATAATCCAATCAAGGCAACAAGATTAGGGAAGGCCATAAGTCCGTTAACAATATCAGCAATGGTCCAAATCATTTCCAATTTAATGAAACCACCGATAGCAACCATGGCAACGAAAAGTAGTCGGTATAAAGGAATACTGGCAGCACCAAAAAGAAATTCAAAGCAGCGCTCACCGTAGTAAGACCAGCCTAGGATGGTTGTGAAAGCAAAAAGGGTTAAACTGATGGTCAGAGCCCAAATCCCCCAGTTACCAAAAACAGATGAAAAAGCGGATTGTGTGAGGACAGCACCGTCTAACTCAGAAGTCCAACCGCCTGTGACAATGATAGCCATCCCTGTCAATGTACAGATGATAATTGTATCAATAAAGGTACCAGTCATAGAAATGAGCCCTTGCTCAACAGGTTCCTCCGTTTTAGCAGCAGCAGCAGCAATTGGCGCAGATCCAAGCCCAGATTCGTTAGAGAAAACACCGCGGGCAATTCCTTTTTGAATAGCTACCATAACAGTTGCTCCAAGAAAGCCTCCAGTTGCTGCCTTACCAGTAAAGGCAGATGTCAGCACTAACACGATGCTTGGAATAAACTTATCGTAGTTGACAGCCAAGACAATAATAGCAGCTAAGACATAAATAACCGCCATGAAAGGGACGACAAAGGTTGAAACCTTAGAGATAGATTGGATACCACCAAAGATAATAATAGCTACCAGAATGGACAATACGATACTGACAATACGCGGATCCAGTCCCAGGCTATTCTTGATAGAATCAGTAATAGAATTAACCTGAGTAAAGGTTCCAGACCCCAGCAGGGCGGTCATGGTTCCAAAGATAGCAAAGAGGATCGCTAGCCATTTCCAATGTTTACCAAGACCGTTAACAATATAGTACATAGGACCGCCGGCAATCTCACCGTTTTCATCTTTCTCGCGGAATTTAATAGCTAGGAGCCCCTCGGAATATTTAGTGGCCATACCAAAGAAGGCAGCCATCCACATCCAAAAGAGGGCACCGGGGCCACCTGCCTTGATAGCCGTCGCAACACCAACGATATTACCTGTTCCCACCGTAGCAGCCAGAGCTGTACATAGAGCCGCAAAACTGGAAACATCGCCATGGCCCTCGCTATTTGCAAAAATTAGCCGCAGGGCGCGAGGCAGCTTGGCCACCTGTAGTAGTCCCAGCCGAACACTGAGATAAATTCCTGTTCCGACCAGAAGAATCAATAGGGGAGGCCCCCATACATAGGTATCAATTTTAGCTAATAAATCTAACATAGTGTCAATCCAATCTTTTTAGTTTTATACTCAAAGAAAATCAAAACTGAAAGCGTAGCAACTTCTTAAATGCCCTTAATTCTTATTAGAATATTGAGATTATAGGGTGTTTTCGCTAGGGAAGTAATATACTATAGGTTGTAATTTTCAAAGAGGATTAGGCATCACCACAAGAAAAGGGCTAGTTAAGTTGCCTAGCCCAGTCTGCCTGACACATTTCATCAATATATCCTTATTTATTATAAAATAATATTTTCACTTGTCAAATGGAGTTAAGAAACAAGTATTCCTATTTATGACGATTAAAGTATGACGTCGTTTCCTTTATAATAACGGGTGACAGCAGGAGCAGAGCAACCAAATTAGGCAGAGCCATAAGTCCATTGACGATATCAGCAATTTTCCAGATAACTTGCAGCTGCAAGAAGCCACCGAGTGCTACCATAAGCACAAAGACGCAGCGATAAAGGGTAATAGCCTTGGTACCAAAAACGAACTCAACGCAGCGCTCACCGTAGTAAGACCAGCCCAAAATGGTTGTAAAGGCAAAGAGAGCAAGAGATAAGGTAAGGACAAGGCTGCCAATATTGCCAAAAACTGAAGCAAAGGCACTCTGTGTCACTGCCGCTCCCTCAAGTCCCTTAACAGACCACTGCCCTGTAATCAGAATAGAGAGGCCCGTTAAAGTACAAATAACAATAGTATCAATAAAGGTACCAGTCATAGAGATTAATCCTTGTTCAACAGGTTCCTCCGTTTTAGCCGCTGCCGCTGCAATAGGTGCAGATCCAAGTCCTGATTCGTTGGAGAAGACCCCGCGGGCAATCCCGAGTCTGATAGCTTGCATAACAGTCGCTCCTGTAAAGCCGCCGACAGCAGCGGTTGGTGTGAAAGCAGATTTAAAAATCGCCGCGATTGTTGGAATAAGGTTTTGATGGTTAATAACAATGATGGTCAGTGCAGCTAGAATATAAAGAATTGCCATAAATGGTACGATTTTTTCTGATACCTTGGAAATTGATTGAATGCCGCCGAAAACGATAATCGCTACGAAAATAGCAATTAGGATACTGACAATCTGTGGTGACCAGCTAAAACTGTTCTGCAGGGATTCCGTGATAGAATTGACCTGTGAAAAGGTTCCGATTCCTAAAAGAGCTACGAGGATACCAGCTAGGGCAAAGAAGTAAGCCAAGGGTTTAGCAATAATACGCAGGCGTCCTGTAATTCCATTGATAATATAGTACATGGGACCGCCTGAAACTTGCCCATTGTCATCTTTAGTCCGATATTTGATAGCGAGAAGTCCCTCAGCGTACTTGGTAGCCATTCCAAAAAAAGCAGCTACCCACATCCAAAAGAGGGCACCAGGACCGCCGGTTCCGATAGCCGTCGCAACACCGACAATGTTACCGGTTCCGACGGTAGCGGCTAGGGCTGTTGCTAAAGCAGCAAAGCTGGAAATATCACCTTCTCCCTGATCCTCAGCAAAGATGAGTCTAAAGGCTTTAGGCAGACGAAGAATCTGTAACAACCCCAGTCGAAAACTGAGGTAGATTCCTGTTCCTACTAGCAGCACTAAGAGCGGTGGGCCCCAGACAAAGTCATCAATTTTGGTAAAAAAGTCTAACATAATCATATCCCTTCTGAAACCGATGAAATCATCATCCCAAGTACGAAAAAAGTCCAGACAGTAATGTCATGGACTTCTAAAAAGACTGGTCAGAAAAATAAAAACTACCTAACCTCTTATAGGCTTGATCGCTTATTTTTGCTGAAAATTCTGTCCTTTTGCCTGAGAGTTTGAGCAGTTGACTGCCTTGCCCCTTCGGCGTTCCCCTAATTGGGAAGCTCTCCAGAAGTCCGTCCACCATCAGTCCTATTCTAAGCACTAGAAACCTGAGAGCATTACTCCTTCGGCGAAAGACCCTGTCTTTTCTCTCCTGATGATTTCAATCGGTTTATTTATGATAATACTGTCCTAGTTTAGCTCAATTTCCGAATACTGTCAAGGTTATTTTCCATAAATAATAGTATATTCCGAATTATGACCTAATCAAACGATCCCTTTCCCGCTTGGAAAAATATTTGGGATGGGCAACTCTCTAAAAAACAATAAGTTCGATCCTATTTCAAACTGATCTGTGTTACAATATTAAATATTAGGGACATTTACATAAAAAGGGGGAGAGCGGGCACATGGCCAAGCGCAAGAAAATTTTCTATGTCCAAGTGGAATTGCTAAATGGGAAACGTTGGCACTACCAGCTCCCTAACGATCTTCAAAAACCTATGCGTATATACTTTCATGAGCATCCTAATAGTTGGAAGCCCCTGCTGACAGGGGCTCTTATCAATGTTCCAAGCGGCTACTATACCCCTGCTAATCACTACCAGCCCTTAATCCGTCTAGCCCGAGTTCGTAAATTCTACTACCGCTACAATGAGCAATACTGGCGCAGTCGCGGTCAGTTCTTGATAAGAGAGAATTGGCAGACTGCTGGTTTTAAGCAGCTTAGGGATGGTGCTCGTTTTTTACGCCATGATTTCAAGTGGCGCAGTAAGTTGATGATTACATGGGATTACTGTCGCTGGCGTTTTCGTTACCGAAAAGAACTGCGTAAGGATTAATGTGAAGCACTTATTGGAATTTTTTATAGATAGTTCAAGCATTACAATTGAGTGATTTCTAAAAGGTGTTTAATAAGAGCTTGTGAACTGCTGTCAATTAATTCCTTACTTGACTCGAAGGAAAATCCATAACTTGTAAAAATAGGCAAAAGCTCTCCGCCAATATGTTTAACCGTGCTTTGGAATGGAGCAATCAGCTCTTCCATGGTATGACCGATGCTTTTTTCAGGTGAATAATTCTCCTCTTTGTCCCCAATGGAGATAATCAGGCTGAATTTTTTACCTGTGAGTTTGTCTCCTTTTGATCCATAGGCCCATCCATGTGTTAAAACATCATCAAACCATTTTTTGAGAAGGGGTGGATAACTATACCAATAGAGGGGATATTGAAAAATTATGGTTTCATATTGTTCTAATAAGGCCTGCTCTTTAGCAACATCAATCTCCCAATCGGGATACAGGGTATGAAGCTCGTGTAGTTTAAATTTTTCAGGAAACTTTTTTAATTCAGCTTTCCAACTTTTGTTTACTTGCGACTGATCGATGTTAGGGTGCGCTAATATGATTAAGGTTTTCATTTTTGATCCTCCTTTATGACTTTCTATTTCTATTTTCTTATAATTTTAAAATATGTAAATACCCACAAATAAATCAGTAAATACTTACTTTAAAGTCAGTATTTAAAGTAGGAGTGACGGATGATATAATAACCCAATTTGTAAAATTAAGCTAGACAGAAAAAAGCCATTTATGATAGGCTCAGATAAACACCACATTTGTCTGAGAGGAACTACCATAAATGACCTACACCCATCTTACCACAAACGAACT
>NZ_JBZFUM010000028.1:0-29487 GCF_058314535.1 Streptococcus sp. ELY_125
CTCATTAAAGTTAATCTAACTCAGTCATTTCTGACTTATTTTCGTATTTTTGACAGGTTAATTCCTTAACCCGCACGCTTGGTTTCTTGTCTATTCAGTTCTCAAAGGTCTTGAACTGTCCCCTCACGAAAACAGCTCCTTTATTCTATCAAACCCCTACCCCTTTGTCAATACTTTTTGCGACCTTTTTTTCTTTTTATTAAGTTTTTTCAAATTTGAAAGTTCTAAAATGGAGTTGGCTAAAGTACCGTATAGAAAAACACTTCAGAGAGACGGGTGTAATTCACTCGTGATTCTACTCCATGCTTAATGACAAGTTTATAGTTGGTAGAGTTCCTTAAACTGATAGCCTTAAAAACGCCTGCTTACGGGAAAAAAATTCTAATCGAAAAATTCTCTCGTAAACAAGCGTTGCATCGCTTTTTCCATTCCTTATGATGAGTGTTCCCGCTGAAGGAAAAACTCCTCCAGCGGTAGACCAGAGCTAGACTAAGATACTTATACTTACTAGTAGTATCCATCATCATAACACTCAACAAAATTGATGATCTTATACAAGTTCAATAATTGCCATTGGTGCAGCATCGCCGCGACGAGGTTCCGTCTTCAAGATACGAGTGTAACCACCATTGCGCTCGGCATAGCGCGGTGCAATATCATCAAAAAGCTTTTGAAGAGCAGTTGTTGAAGTATATTCATCACTTTCTTCGTTGTAGTTTTCAGATGCAATCTCGTTACGCACAAAAGCAGCTGCTTGACGGCGAGCATGTAAATCACCACGTTTACCAAAGGTGATCATTTTTTCGACAGTTTTACGAATTTCTTTAGCACGAGCTTCAGTCGTTACGATTGATTCATTGATTAAGAGATCAGTAGTTAAATCACGAAGAATCGCTTTACGTTGAGAGCTAGTGCGTCCTAATTTACGGTAAGCCATCTTATCCTCCTATATTATTATTTATCATTTTTAAGCCCTAGACCAAGCTCAGCTAATTTTACTTTAACTTCCTCAAGACTCTTGCGTCCCAAGTTGCGAACTTTCATCATTTCAGGCTCTGTTTTTTCAGTGAGGTCAAATACAGTATTGATACCTGCACGTTTCAAACAGTTATATGAACGAACCGACAAATCAATCTCCTCGATTGTACGATCCAACACTTGGTCATTTGAAACACTTTCTGCTTCCTTCATGACTTCAGTTGTCTTAGCGATTTCAGTCAAATCAGTAAACAGGTTTAAATGCTCAATCAAGACACGCGCAGAGAGACCTAAGGCATCTTCGGGGATAATTGTCCCATTCGTCATAATTTCAATCGTCAATTTATCAAAGCCATCATTGCTACCAACGCGAGCTGGCTCAACTTGGTAATTAACTTTTTTAACAGGTGTGTAGATTGAATCTACTGCTAAAGTTCCTACTGGGGCACTTCCATTCTTATTGCCTTCTGCAGGAACATACCCACGATTCTTAGCAACAGTCATACTTGCTTTAAAGCTATGTCCCTCAGCAATCGTAAAGAGATAATGGTCAGGATTTACAATTTCGATATCACTATCCGTCAAAATATCACCTGCAGTTATTTCTGCTGGACCTTGGACATCAAGCTCAATCGTTTTTTCCTCATCAACGTAGGATTTTACAGCCAATCCTTTAATATTAAGGATAATTTGCATCACATCTTCACGGACACCCGGAATGGTATCAAACTCGTGAAGTACCCCATCAATTTTAATAGATGTCACCGCTGCACCCGGAAGTGAAGACAAGAGTACACGACGAAGAGAGTTACCTAGAGTTGTTCCGTAGCCACGTTCAAGTGGTTCGATAACAAATTGGCCATAGTCTTTATTTTCATCAATTTTTGTTATTGTTGGTTTTTCAAACTCAATCATTTAAATACTCCCTCAAAACGATGTAGTGTACGGTTAGTAAAATTCGTTACGATTATACACGACGACGTTTTGGAGGACGAGCACCATTATGTGGCACAGGAGTCACATCACGAATTGCAGTGACTTCAAGACCTGCTGCTGCAAGGGCACGAATAGCTGATTCACGACCTGAACCAGGGCCTTTTACAGTAACTTCAACCGTCTTCAAACCATGTTCTTGGGCTGACTTCGCGGCAGCTTCTGCAGCCATTTGAGCAGCAAATGGTGTAGATTTACGAGAACCCTTAAAACCAAGAGCACCTGCTGATGACCATGCCAAAGCGTTACCATGCACATCTGTAATCATAACAATAGTGTTGTTAAAAGTAGCATGAATATGAGCAACACCAGATTCGATGTTTTTCTTCACACGACGTTTACGTGTTGGTTTAGCCAATTTATTTACCTCCTATATTATTTTTTCTTACCTGCAATCGCAACAGCTTTACCTTTACGTGTGCGAGCATTATTTTTCGTGTTTTGTCCGCGGACAGGAAGTCCGCGGCGGTGACGAATTCCTCGGTAAGAACCGATTTCCATCAGACGCTTGATATTCATGTTTACTTCACGGCGAAGATCACCTTCAACTTTGATACTATCAACTTCACGGCGAATAGCATCTTCTTGATCAGTCGTCAAATCTTTAACACGGATATCTTCTGAGACACCAGCTGCTGCCAAGATCTTTTGTGATGTTGTCAAACCGATTCCGTAAATATAAGTTAGCGAAACCACTACACGTTTATCATTTGGAATATCAACTCCAGCAATACGAGCCATTTTTTCTCCTTTCTATCTTATCCTTGACGTTGTTTGTGTTTTGGATTTGATGGACAAATAACCATAACACGACCGTTACGACGAATAACCTTACAGTATTCGCAAATTGGTTTAACCGATGGTCTTACCTTCATATTTTAATCCCTCCAATTATTTCGATTATTTAAAGCGGTATGTGATGCGTCCACGTGTCAAGTCGTAGGGACTCATTTCAACAGTCACACGATCTCCAACCAAAATACGAATATAATTCTTGCGGATTTTACCAGAGACAGTTGCTAAAATCTGATGCCCGTTTTCAAGCTCAACCGTAAACATAGCATTCGGCATAGTTTCAACAACCTTGCCTTCAATTTCAATCACATCTTCTTTTGCCACGCAAAAGTACCCCCTAAATTTCGATTCGATTACCCCTGAAGACACAGGGGTAACAATTATAAGTCAGACTATACTATGATAACACAAGTTCAACGCTTGCGCAAGTAGGATAGCCAAATTATTTCAAGCCTGAAATTGCTTTGCTCACATCTTTAAAGACATCTTCGATATCTTGATCCCCTTCAATATCATAAACCAGATCTTGACGGCGATAATAAGCAATAATAGGCTGACCTTGAGCAATATTCACTTCTAAGCGACGTTTAACAGCCTCAGGCTTATCATCATCGCGTTGATAGTAGTCTTCTTCATTATAATCAGCAGGTGGGTTAAAGACTTTATGATAAGTTTCCCCTGTCTTGCGGTTGATAATACGCCCGCTCAACCGCTCAACCAATTTGCTGGAGGCGATCTCAATATTTACAACTGCATCCAGTTTTAAATCAAGCTCCTTCAAAATAGCATCCAGCACCTCTGCCTGTTCCAAAGTTCGTGGGTAGCCATCTAGCAAGAAGCCCTTTTCCTTGATATCCTCTTGTGCTAGACGCTCCTTGACAATACCGTTAGTCACTTCATCAGGTACCAAGTCTCCCTTATCCATATAGGATTTTGCCAACAATCCTAACTCTGTTTGGTTGGTGATTGCAGCGCGGAACATATCCCCTGTTGAGATATGGGCCACCCCAAACTGCTCAACAATTTTAGCAGCCTGAGTACCTTTGCCTGCCCCTGGCAGTCCCATGATTAAAAGATTCATAATCGTCTCCTTATTTTGTTTTTAAATAAGCCTACCAGTCTGGCAAGCTTATCAAAAAACAAAATAGAAAGGTTGACAATGTCAACCTGTATTCTATTCTGCATTCATAAATCCAACATATTTTTTCTTAAGAAGATAGCCTTCCAATTGCTTCATTCCTTCAATACCAGTTGAAATTAAGATAAGCAAACTAGTTCCTCCCAAAGCAACAGCCGATGATAAATTAAAGACTTGCTGCGCAATAATTGGGATTAGAGCGATAAAAGCTAAGAAAAGCGAACCAATTGTTGCTAATTTTTTCAACAAGGACGAAAGATACTGTTCCGTCTCGCGGCCAGGCCGAACACTTGGAATATAGGAAGCGTTTTTCTGCAAATTTTCTGCTGTTTTTTCTGGATTAACCTGAACAAAGGTATAAAAGAACGAGAACAAAGCAATTAACACTGCATAAATCGCCATACCTGTTGGCGATTGATAAGAAAACAGTTCCTGCAAGGTGTCTAACCAAGGAATATTTGTGTTGGTACTTTGAAGGAAAGTGATAATTGAGCTTGGAGCAGCCGTAATCGAACTAGCAAAGATAACAGGAATAACTCCTGCAGGATTAACCTTCAATGGCAAGTACGAACTTGTCGGTGCCCCTTGTGCCAATTTAGTATATTGGATTGGAATTTGATATTCAGCTTGTTGTACAAAAGTAGTAAAAAAGATGATAACCAAAACTGCAAAGATGAGCAAGCCAACATAAATCAGAGAATTCGTCATCTGTCCAGATTCAACATTCACAAAGTATTCATTGTAAATGGACTTGATAGCATCTGGAATCTGGGCAATGATCCCTGCAAAGATGATCATAGAGACCCCATTACCAAAACCTTTATCAGTAATCTGGTCACCCAGCCATGTCACAATGACTGTACCAGTTGTTAATATCAAGCCTACCGTAAGATAAGTTTTTAGGCTAGGATTGGCTAAAAGTTGCGAACTAGCCAGAACATTAAAGCCTGCGGTAATGGAAACCGATTGAACAAATCCCAGAACCAGTGAGATATACCGTGTCGCCTGATTAAGTTTACGGCGGCCAACTTCTCCCTGTTTACTCCACTCAACAAAGCGAGGATAGATGTCCATCTGTAAAAGCTGAACAACAATGGAAGCAGTGATATAAGGACTAACCCCCAATGCGAAGATCGAGAAGGACCCCATAGCACTACCACTAATCAAATTGAGCATATTAAGGAAGGGTAAGTCCTTCATATTCTCAAGGCTTGTCGCATTGACTCCTGGAACCGTAATGTGCGCACCAATACGGAAGACCAAGATAATGAAAATTGTAAAGAGGATTTTTCTCCTGACATTTTTCAAGCGCAATGCTTCAAATAATAATTTAAAGAACATAATGAGTACCCCTCATTAGATGACTTCGATTGAACCACCTTTAGCAGTTATAGCTGCTTCAGCAGATTTAGAGAATTTAGCCGCTTTAACGGTCAATTTCTTAGTCAACTCACCATTACCAAGGATTTTAACACCTGATTTTTCAGCACGAACAATACCAGCTTCTTTCAGAGCAGCTGGTGTTACTTCTGCGCCATCCTCAAAAGCATTTAATTGATCAAGGTTTACAATGGCATATTCTTTAGCGTTGACATTAGTAAAACCGCGTTTTGGCAGGCGACGGAACAATGGTGTTTGTCCACCTTCAAATCCTAGGCGAATACTACCGCCGCTGCGAGCCTTTTGACCCTTTTGACCACGGCCTGCGGTTTTACCATTACCTGATGATGTCCCACGTCCTACACGGTTACGAACCTTGCGAGAGCCTTGAGCTGGTTTCAATTCATGAAGTTTCATGTCTAATTTTTTCTCCTTTTTTGTAAAATGCTAGCGCCTTTGAGAAGGGAAAAGGACTCTCCCCAAAAACTCGCCTATACATTATCTCTTAATTTAGTATAAGTCGCAAAGAAAAACCTTGCGACTTATTATAATTTTATTTTACATCTTCTACAGTCACTAAATGAGAGACCGTATTGATCATACCACGAACAGCAGCATTATCTTCTTTGACAACTGAGCTGTTCATTTTGCTAAGTCCAAGAGCCACAACTGTTTTACGTTGTTCTGGTTTACGGCCAATTGGAGACTTAGTCAAAGTAACTTTAATTTGAGCCATAGTAATCTCCTTTCTTAGCCTAGATCAGAAACTGAAATACCGCGAAGAGCAGCTACTTCATCTGCACGCTTCAATTGCTTCAAACCTTCAACAGTTGCACGAACGATGTTGATAGGGGTATTTGACCCAAGTGATTTAGATGTCACATCAGCAATACCAGCCAATTCAACAACGGCACGAACAGCACCTCCTGCAGCAACCCCAGAACCTTCAACAGCTGGTTTCAACAGTACACGTGCCCCACTGAAGTTTGTATAAACTTCATGAGGGATAGTAGTACCAACCATAGGAACATCAATGAGGTTCTTCTTAGCAGCTTCGACTGCTTTTCGAATAGCTTCCGGTACTTCTTTAGACTTACCTGTCCCGAAGCCAACGCGACCATTACGGTCACCTACAACAACAAGTGCTGCAAAACGCAAGTTACGTCCACCTTTTACAGTTTTAGAAACTCGGTTGATGGCAACGACGCGTTCTTCAAATTCATTTGCATTGTCTTTAAACGCCATGTTTTTGTGTCCTCCCTATTAGAATTTCAATCCGTTTTCACGAGCTGAGTCAGCCAAAGCCTTCACACGTCCGTGATAGAGATATCCACCGCGGTCAAACACCACTTCAGAAATACCTTTAGCTACTGCGCGTTCAGCAACAAGTTTACCAACCACAACGGCTTGCTCTGTCTTTGTTCCTTTAGAAACTTCCTTGTCAAGAGTTGAAGCACTTGCGAGCGTTACACCCGCTACGTCATCAATTACTTGAGCGTAGATGCCTGTATTAGAACGAAATACGTTCAAACGTGGGCGATCAGCAGTTCCAGAGAGTTTTCCGCGAACACGACGATGGCGTTTTTGGCGGATTTTATTTTTATCTGGTTTCGAAATCACAATTTTCACCTCTTAAATTTCTATGATGAGTTAGTTTGAGCCAACTCTCGTCAATTTAGAGAATGACAGATAGCAGAAAAAATCTGCATCTGACACCATCTATTATTTACCTGTCTTACCTTCTTTGCGGCGAACATATTCACCAACGTAACGAATACCTTTGCCCTTATAGGGTTCTGGTGAACGAAGACCACGAATGTAAGCTGCTGTTTGACCAACAACTTCTTTGTTGATACCCTGAACCACGATTTGCGTTGGACTTGGTAGTTCAAACGTGACATTCTCTGGAGCTTCAACTTCGTCTTGGTGTGATTTACCAACAGAAAGCACAAGCTTAGAGCCCTGAAGCTGTGCACGGTAACCAACCCCGCGCATTTCCAGTTCTTTCTTAAATCCTTCAGAAACACCGACCACCATATTGTTGAGGTTAGCACGGGTCGTTCCGTGGATTGTTTTCATTTCTTTGGAGTCGTTTGGACGATGAAGAGTTACTTCATTACCATTAACTCTAATTTCGATGTTTTTGTTAAACTCCCGAGTGAGTTCACCTTTAGGTCCTTTTACAGTTACTACATTGTCCTTGTTACTGAGTTCAACTCCAGCAGGCAATACAATAACTTTATTACCAATGCGTGACATATTTTCTTTTCTCCTGTTAAATTATCAGGCCGCTTTAAGCGACTAGTTTTCACGGGGTGCTCATGATACAAAGGGCGTCAAAAACCGAAGTGAAAATAGGAAACTTGACGCAGAAACTCAGGTTTCTAGGAAAGTTTATCTTTTTCACACAGGTTTTAGCCCGTGTTCAATGAGCAAGTTTGTTGGCACCTCTTACGAGATTACCAAACGTAAGCTAATACTTCGCCACCAACGTTCTTCTGACGTGCTTCTTTATCTGTCAAAAGACCTTCTGATGTAGAAATAATTGCAATTCCAAGGCCATTAAGAACCTTTGGAAGTTCTTCACGTTTTGTGTAAACACGAAGACCTGGTTTTGAAACACGTCTCAAGTTAGTGATAACACGTTCACCGTTTTGACCATATTTCAAGAAAACACGGACGATCCCTTGTTTGTTGTCTTCAACAAATTCAACATTCTTCACGAAACCTTCGCGTTTAAGGATTTCTGCAATCCCGTTTTTGATCTTTGATGCAGGTACTTCAAGCACTTCATGTTTTGCTTGGTTAGCATTACGAATGCGTGTCAAAAAGTCTGCAATTGGGTCAGTCATAACCATTAAATTATTCTCCTCTTACTAGTAGTTTGAAGCTCTCACTTGCTAGTTAAATTGATACAAAGGGCGGTAAAAACCACCGCAAAAATAGGAAACTCGACGCAGAAACCTCAGTTTCTAGAAGAGTTTGTCCTTTTCGCACAGGCTTTTCCCCGTGCTCACATCAGCGAACAAGATTTGTATCATGTTAGTTGAACTCGCCCCATGAACCGTGCAAAATAGATAGATCGACTTGTTTGCAAGCAAACTTCCTCGATTTCCTAATTTTGCTTTGTTCATCACGAGCTTAGTATCATGTTATTTGAGTTCGAGTGACTACCTGTACAAAAAAGAGACGCATCTGTTCTAGCTTTAGCTAGATTACAGATGTGGCCACCTTTAGGTGTAAAATTTCCTAGAGTCTTCAGACTCTCCGTCGATTCTCCTATTTTTGTTTTGGTAGCTTAACGCTCTCACATCATGTTTTTACCAAGACGCTTTTGTTACGCCTGGAATTTGACCTTTATATGCCAATTCACGGAAGCAAACACGGCACAGTTTAAACTTGCGGTAAACAGAGTGTGGACGGCCACAACGTTCGCAACGAGTATAAGCTTGCGTAGAGAACTTCGCTTTGCGGTGGTTCTTAGCAATCATAGATTTTTTAGCCAATTTATTTACCTCCTAATTTATTTTGCAAAAGGCATTCCAAGCCCCGCCAACAATTCACGTGACTCTTCGTCAGTGTTAGCAGTTGTTACAATAACAATATCCAGACCACGTACTTTATCAACATCATCAAAATTGATTTCTGGAAAAATCAATTGTTCCTTAATACCAAGTGTGTAATTTCCGCGTCCATCAAAAGATTTTGTTGGAACACCATGGAAGTCACGGACACGTGGAAGAGAAACAGAAACCAATTTATCCAAAAATTCATACATGCGTTGACCGCGTAATGTGACTTTAGCACCGATTGCTACCCCTTCACGAAGGCGGAAGCCGGCGATAGATTTTTTCGCTTTGGTAATCAATGGTTTTTGACCTGAGATAAGTGCTAGCTCAGCAGCAGCTTTTTCCAGATTTTTAGCATTGTTTACAGCATCACCAACACCCATGTTAAGAACGATTTTCTCAACTTTAGGAACGGCCATAACTGATGAGTAGTTAAATTTTTCTGTCAAAGCAGGAACCACTTCATTAGTGTATTTTTCTTTAAGACGGTTAGCCATTTATACTTTTCTCCTTTCCTTCGTGATTAATCAAGCACTTCGCCCGATTTTTTGTTGTAACGAACCTTTTTGCCGTCAACAAACTTATAACCGACACGACCAGCAACACCGTTCTTATCAAGAACCTGAACGTTAGATACATGGATAGGCGCTTCTTTTTCAACGATAGCACCCTGAGGGTTTTCATTGTTTGGCTTTTGATGTTTCTTGATCATAGCAACACCTTCAACCACAACCTTATTCACTTTTGGAAGTGCCTTAAGGACAACAGCTTCAGTACCCTTGTCCTTACCAGCAATAACACGAACTTTATCGCCTTTTTTTACAAACATTGAGTATTTCTCCTATTTCTTTCTTACGCCCTTTGACAGGGCACCCTAGATTGATAATCTAGGGGACTAGTTTGTTTTTATTGTTTTAGCAAGCAACTAAGGCGGAAGTTAGAGAACTTCTGGCGCCAAAGATACGATACGCATGAAGCCACCTTCACGCAATTCACGGGCAACTGGTCCGAAAATACGAGTTCCACGAGGTGTTTTATCATCACGAACCAACACAGCTGCATTGTCGTCAAATTTGATATATGAACCATCTGGACGACGAGCACCTGACTTAGTACGTACAATAACAGCCTTAACAACATCACCCTTTTTAACAGCTCCACCAGGGGCAGCTTGTTTAACGGTGGCCACGATAACGTCACCGATGTTAGCGAATTTACGCCCTGAACCACCGAGAACTTTGATGGTCAAGATTTCACGAGCACCGCTATTATCAGCAACTTTCAAGCGACTTTCTTGTTGAATCATTTCAAATGTCTCCTTTTAGTTTGATTAGATAATAACAGCTTCTTCCACTACTTCTACAAGACGGAAGCGCTTAGTAGCCGATAGTGGGCGAGTTTCCATGATACGGACGATATCGCCAGTTTTAGCAACATTGTTTTCATCATGTGCTTTATATTTCTTAGAATAGTTGATACGTTTACCATAGACTGGGTGGTTACGCTTTGTTTCAACTATAACAGTAATTGTTTTATCCATCTTGTCTGAGACTACGCGTCCAACAAGGGTTCTACGTTGATTACGTTCCATTATTAGATTAACTCCTTTCCCAATCTATTATTTCATTTCAGACTGCACAGTTTTCACACGTGCAATTTGTTTCTTGACTTCGTTCAAGCGAGCAGTTTGATCAAGTTGACCTGCAGCTGCTTGAAAACGAAGATCAAAAAGTTCTTTTTTCAGTTCGCTTTCTTTTTGAGCAAGTTCTTCTTGAGACAAGCCACGAAGCTCAGCGACAAACTCTTTGATTTCTTTAAGTTTCATGTCTTCTCCTTATTCTGCTTCACGCCTTACGAATTTAGTCTTAACTGGCAACTTGTGGCTAGCCAAACGAAGGGCTTCACGAGCGACTTCTTCAGAAACACCAGCGATTTCAAACATCACTTTGCCACGTTTAACTGGTGCTACCCAACCTTCAGGTGCACCTTTACCAGACCCCATACGTACCCCGATAGCTTTAGCAGTATATGATTTGTGCGGGAAGATTTTAATCCAAACCTTACCACCACGTTTCATATAACGTGTCATAGCGATACGGGCTGCTTCGATTTGGCGGTTAGTAATCCAGTGACTAGTTGTAGCTTGAAGGCCAAATTCCCCGAATGCTACCTCTTTGCCACCTTTTGCTTCACCGCGCATTTTACCGCGGAATTCACGGCGGTGTTTAACACGTTTAGGTACTAACATTTGTTATTTGCCTCCTTTAGTGTTCTTACGAGCTGGAAGCACTTCACCACGATAGATCCAAACTTTAACACCAAGTTTTCCATAAGTGGTATCTGCTTCTTCCCAAGCATAGTCAATATCTGCACGAAGCGTATGAAGTGGAACTGTACCTTCTGAGTACCCCTCAGCACGGGCAATATCTGCACCATTTAAACGTCCAGATACTTGTGTTTTAATCCCTTTAGCACCTGCACGCATTGTGCGTTGGATAGCTTGCTTTTGAGCACGGCGGAAAGCAACACGCTGTTCCAATTGGCGAGCAATACTTTCACCAACTAGATGCGCATCCAAATCAGGTGCCTTAATTTCAACAATGTTGATATGCACTTGTTTACCAGTCAATTTATTCAACTTAGCACGAAGCGCATCAACGTTAGCGCCGCCCTTACCGATAACCATACCTGGTTTAGCCGTGTGAAGAGAAACGATAACTTTATTTACAGCACGCTCGATTTCAATAGTTGAAACCGAAGCATCTGCCAATTCTTTATTAATAAACTTGCGGATTGCCAAATCTTCATGAAGGTAATCTGCGTATTCTTTTTCAGCATACCATTTCGCATCCCAATCACGGATGATTCCGACGCGCATACCAATTGGATGTACTTTTTGACCCACGATTTTACCTCCTTATTTTTCTGCTACAACTACTGTAACGTGAGTTGTGCGTTTGTTGATTGGTGAAGCTGAACCTTTTGCGCGAGGACGGAAACGTTTCATTGTTGGTCCTTCATTAGCGAAAGTCTCAGATACAACCAAGTTTGCCTTTTCCAAACCAAAGTTATTCTCTGCATTAGCAATTGCTGAATTAAGTGCGTTTTCAACAATACGAGCAGCTTTGTTTGGTGTGAATTTTAAGATTGCAATCGCATCAGCAACATTCTTGCCACGGATAAGATCAAGAACAAGACGTGTTTTACGAGGTGAAACACGCACTGTACGAGCCATTGCTTTAGCTGAAGTAATTTCTGCCATTGTGTCCTCCTCCTAATTAACGACGTGTTTTCTTATCGTCTGCAGCGTGACCTTTGTAAGTACGCGTTGGTGCAAACTCACCGAGTTTGTGACCTACCATGTCTTCCTGGATGTAAACTGGTACGTGTTTACGTCCATCATAAACAGCGATTGTATAACCAATGAAACTTGGGAAAATCGTAGAACGACGTGACCAAGTTTTAATAACTTTTTTCTTCTCTTCGTTTGCTTGAGCTTCGATTTTTTTCATCAAGTGCTCATCGACGAAAGGTCCCTTTTTAAGACTGCGTCCCATTTATATGTATTCTCCTTTAATAATAAACCACAGCGGCTTGGGAACAGGACAAGGCCCTAATCTAAGCTAATCCATCACCCTGCTCTCCACACAGCCGATCCGCAGTTTTTTTAGCTACGCTATAAAAACTCCCAGCAACCACTGTGTGAAACAAACAGTACCAATTAATCACCCTAAATTGCACCTTTTTCCTGACAAACCCTACCGAGCTGGCGGATATGTGATTACAGAATTTATTTTTCGTTGCGACGACGAACAATAAGTTTGTCTGATTTAGCTTTCTTATTACGAGTTTTAAGACCAAGCGCAGGTTTACCCCAAGGAGTAGAAGGCGCTTTACGGCCAACTGGTGCTCTACCTTCACCACCACCGTGCGGGTGATCGTTAGGGTTCATTACAGAACCACGAACGGTTGGGCGAACACCTTTCCAGCGATTACGGCCAGCTTTACCGAGATTGATAAGTGATTGTTGCTCATTACCAACTGTTCCAACCGTAGCGCGGCAAGTACCAAGAATCATGCGAACTTCACCTGATTGCAGGCGGACAAGAACGTATTTACCTTCTTGACCAAGAACCTGCGCAGAAGCTCCAGCTGCACGCACAAGCTCCCCACCTTTACCAGGCTTCAATTCAATATTGTGGATAACTGTACCAACTGGAATATTAGCAAGTGGCAACGCATTACCAACTTTTATATCTGCTTCTGGACCAGAAACGATACGTTGACCCACCTCAAGACCTTTCGGCGCAATGATGTAAGCTTTAACACCGTCAGTGTAGTGGACAAGTGCAATATTTGCAGTACGGTTTGGATCGTATTCGATTGATTTTACAACCGCTTCAACATTATCTTTATTGCGTTTGAAATCGATAATACGGTAGTGGCGTTTGTGCCCTCCACCATGATGGCGAACAGTGATGCGACCATTGTTATTACGGCCGGCTGTCTTGCTCAAGGGAGCAAGCAAACTTTTCTCAGGAGTGCTTGTAGTGATTTCAGCAAAATCCAAAGAAGTCATATTACGACGGCCATTTGTCGTTGGTTTATAAACTTTAATACCCACGTTTTATCCCTCCTTAGATTATTCAGCTTCAGCTGCAAACAACTCAATTGCTTTTGAGTCCGCTGTAAGCGTAACAATCGCTTTTTTAGTTTTACTCGTAAAACCTACATAGCGACCCATGCGTTTTTCTTTCGGCTTGACATTAACGACGTTAACACTTGCAACCTTAACCCCATCAAAAGCAGCTTCGACAGCTTGTTTAATCAAGAGTTTATGTGCACGTGTATCAACTTCAAATGTGTATTTGCCAGCTTCAAGATCAAGCATTGATTTTTCAGTAATAATAGGTTTTTTGATTACGTCGTACAAGTTCATTATGCAAGAACCTCCTCGATTGTAGAGATTGCGTCTTTTGTAACAAGAAGTTTGTCTGCATTTACAATGTCAAGAACACTTGCTGTTGTAGCAGTTGCAACTGCTACATTCGGAAGATTGCGTGCTGATAAAGCAGCAGCTTTGTTGTCTTCTTCCAAAACAACAAGCACTTTCGAATCAATGCTCAGTGCGCTTAAAACTTTTGCAAATTCAGCAGTCTTTGGTGCTGCAAATGAAAGAGCATCTACAGCAACCAACTTATCTTCAGCCACTTTAGCTGAGAAAGCTGATTTCAGAGCAAGGCGACGAACTTTTTGCGGGAATTTGTAAGCATAAGAACGCGGTGTTGGTCCAAAGACAACACCACCGCCACGCCATTGCGGAGAACGAATAGAACCTTGGCGGGCACGTCCAGTTCCCTTTTGGCGCCATGGTTTACGACCACCACCAGATACAGCAGAGCGATTTTTAACAGCGTGTGTACCTTGGCGAAGGCTAGCGCGTTGGCTGATAACCACATCAAACACTACTGATTCGTTTGGTTCAATACCGAAGACTGCATCGTTCAGTTCAACTGTGCTAACTTCCTTACCAGCTTGGTCAAATAGTTTTACGTTTGCCATTATAACTGTTTTCTCCTTTCCTCTTATTTAGCAGCTTTTACTGCAGATTTAATGGTGATAAGTGATTTCTTAGCACCTGGAACATTACCTTTGATCAAGATAACATTTTTCTCTGGAATAACTTGTACAACTTCAAGATTTTGAATAGTTACACGGTTACCTCCCATGCGTCCCGCCAAATGTTTGTTCTTAAATACGCGGTTAGGTGCAACCGGTCCCATAGAACCAGGACGACGATGGTAACGAGAACCGTGAGCCATAGGGCCACGAGATTGTCCATGGCGCTTGATGGCACCTTGGAACCCTTTACCCTTGGTTGTACCAGTTACATCAATAACATCCCCAGCTTCAAATTGTTCAACAGTCAATTCTGAACCAACTTCCAAGCCTTCAATGTTTTTGAATTCACGAATGAAGCGCTTAGGAGCCGTGCTAGCTTTTGCCACGTGACCTTTGGCAGGTTTGTTGCTCAATACCTCACGTTTATCATCAAAGCCAACCTGAACTGCTTCATAACCGTCTGATTCAACAGTTTTAACCTGAAGAACAACATTTGGTGCTGCTTCGATGACAGTAACAGGGATAAATTCACCAGATTCAGTGAAGATTTGAGTCATTCCCACTTTTTTCCCTAAGATTCCTTTTGTCATGAGAAAATATTTCCTTTACTTTATTTTTTAAAAAGTTTTTTACGAGCGTTTTTTGTGCTCAAAAATCAAACTTAAAGTTTAATTTCTACGTTAACGCCACTTGGAAGATCCAACTTCATAAGGGCATCAACAGTTTTCTGCGTTGGATTCACAATGTCAATCAGACGTTTGTGAGTACGCATTTCAAATTGTTCACGCGAATCTTTATATTTGTGAGTCGCGCGGATAACGGTGTAAAGACTGCGTTCGGTTGGCAGCGGAATTGGTCCCGCAACTGAGGCCCCCGTACGTGTAGCAGTTTCTACGATTTTTTCTGCCGCAGTGTCAAGAGTACGGTGTTCGTACGCCTTTAAGCGAATACGGATTTTTTTGTTTGCCATCTTTTCTCCTCTCGTCTATTTACGATAATAGGCTAGCTCCTCAAGAAAACCGACAGGCCACTGCGTGGCAATGCAGCCGAGCGTGTCGCAACCTCTTGTATCATAGCTAAAGCTGTTTTTTCACAGCACCACAATATAATACCAGAAATATCAAGGGTTGGCAAGGCTTTTTACCTTTTTTTAACAAAAAACTTATCCAGTCAACTACTGAATAAGTTTATAGGTGTAATAGCGTATATACAGAAATAGAAAGCGAAATATATTATCTGCTATCGTAGCTATCCACACAGCAGCTAAACCATAGCCCATACAAGATACCAGCAGATAACCTAAGCCGATCCTAATCACCCACATGCCTAGTGTTGTGGCATACAGGGGCAACTTAGCCCGTCCTAATCCCTGCCAAACAGCAGTATAAACTAGTGTGCCCGCAGTTGCTAAACTCCCAATAAAGGAATAGAAGATGACAACACTACTGCTAGCAAGAACAAGCGGATCATCGGTAAATAAACCAGACATTTGGGGGGCTAAAAGAAGAATGCCCCCACCAACGATCACCATCAATAAAACAGCCAGCCAGTATGCTTCACGTACTATGGCCTTCAAGGAACTATAATCCTCTTCACCCAAACAACGAGCTACTAAAATAACAACAGCGGTAGACACTCCCATACCGGGCATATAGTTGAATTGAGTAAGGGTTTCACCAATAGCATTGCCAGCAACAACCTTAGTCCCAAGACCAACGATCAAACTGACAACAAGAACATCACCAGCTCGCATCATTAATCTCTCACCTGAAGCAGGCAGAGCCAAGGCCAGTAGGTCACGATTCCATAGCCGACTAATTTTAAAATCTCGCATTTGCAAACGTGACGACCGCCATAAAATGACACAAGCAATTAAACGCGAAAAAACCGTCGCCCAAGCAACTCCAACAATACCCCAATGGCAAATAAAAACCGCTACTGCCGATAAAACGGCATTGATAAAGTTGGACAAAACACTAACATACATGGAAATGCGAGGACGACCTTGAGCCCTTAAAATATTCCCCATGACAGTCATCAAGCCCAAGGTGACAATGCCGCCCCCTACTATCGCTAAATAACTTCCCCCTGCTAGGCTCACTGCCCATTCAGTCCCTAGAAGCCTTAATAGATAGCGACCAGCAAGAATAGAGACTAAGCCAAGGAGTAAACTGAGGACCGTCGTCAATAAAAGAGCGTCCCAGATGTGTTGCTTACTCATCCTTTGATTGCCAGCTCCTAAACTTTTGGCAATCAAACTAGCTGCTGCACTCCCTAGAGCAATCAATACGGCTTGATAAATGGCTAAAATATTGTTAGCTACCGAAACACCTGATACTGCAATAATACCTATCTGAGCCACTAGGTAGTTATCAACAACTCCCATTAACATTTGCAAAAGGTTTTCAACTATAGCTGGCAGAGCCAAGGTCATAATTTGTCTTCGATGTCTCATATCATAAACAAAAAAGCCCAAGGGCTTTTCTTAAACTCCTAAATAGTTCTCTACAGCTTCCTGCATAGCAGTCATCGCTACAACTTTTTGGTGATGCACCTGTGCAGTCTTTAAACCAGCAACTGCGCGCGGAACAGCCACATCCGATAAGTGATAAAGCTCTTCCACAGCCTTGAAATCATCTCCGACATCCAATCCAGTGACAGCCGTAACAGCCACACGCGGAAACTTATAAGGACTAGCGGTTGAGGCAATTACAACAGGCGACCGATCACCAGTTTCCTTCCGATAAGCTTGATATACTGCCGAAGCTACCGCCGTATGTGGATCCTCAACATAATGCGACTGTTTATAAATCCGCTTTATCTCAGCTTCAGTTTCCTCTTCGGTTGCAAAACCAGCAGCAAACAACTCCAGAATATCTGTCCGGATAGGTTCCAAACTATATTCTCCTTGTTGACTCAAAGCATCCATCAATTCCTTAGTTTTCACCGCATTATTATCCAATATGTGAAAGATTAAGCGTTCCAAATTTGAAGAGACTAAAATATCCATAGAAGGACTGCTGGTTACCTTAAAGCTACGCTTTTTATCATAGGTACCAGTTTTGAAGAAATCCGTCAAAACATTATTTTCATTAGAAGCACAAATCAGTTTCTTAATTGGAACCCCAATATTGCGCGCATAGTAGGCCGCTAAGATGTTCCCAAAATTACCCGTAGGCACAGTAACATTGATAGTATCTCCATTGCGTATTTCTCCAGATTTTATCAGCTGTGCATAAGCATAGACATAGTAGACAATCTGTGGAACCAAACGCCCAATGTTCATCGAATTTGCTGACGACAGTTGCATGTGATTAGCTAGGAGCTTTTCACGCAAATTGGCATCATTAAACATACGCTTAACATCAGTCTGGGCATCATCAAAATTTCCTTCAATCGCAATTACATGTGTATTTGTACCAACCTGAGTAGTCATTTGAAGTTCTTGAATTTTGCTGACACCGCCTTTAGGATAAAACACAATAATTTCTGTTCCTGCCACATCTGCAAAGCCAGCCATAGCAGCTTTCCCAGTATCTCCAGAAGTTGCTGTCAAAATAACAATCTTATTATCTACCCCTTGCTTCTTAGCAGACGTTGTTAGAAGGTAAGGAAGAATAGATAGGGCCATATCTTTAAAGGCAATAGTAGACCCATGAAAAAGTTCTAAATTATACTGATTTCCTAGTTTAACTAAAGGAGCAACAGCAGGAGTATCAAACTTACTATCATAGGCATTGCTGATACAATAATCCAGCTCATCTTCAGTAAAATCATCTAAAAAGGCCGATAAAACCAATTTAGCTACCTCCTGATAAGAAGCGTTTTGCAGCTTATCGAAGTCAAGATTAATGTCGGGCGTAGTTAAGGGGGTAAATAACCCACCATCTGCCGCTAGCCCCTGTAAAATAGCCTGACTGGCTGTTACCTGATTGTCTTCATCTCGCGTCGATTGGTAAACTAATGTCATGATGTCATCCTCTTTTTGATAGTCTTTGAAATATTATAACACAGTTGTCAGAAAATTTGGAAGCCTACTTTTATAATGATTACCCAGCACAACTGCCTCCTTCTCATTCAATAGAAACAATAATTCGAGAATCGCAAATAAAAAAGACCGATGAGCACTCTCACCCAGTCTCCGCTGTATTTAATCCTTATTAAATTCCATCGTGCCTCCATCCTCGTCTTTCAAAGTTAAGCCTGAGGCCGTCTTTTTATAAGAAATTTGCTGCCCTTTCTCAAAATCACTCAAATCACTATCAGAATTGACCTTTGTAATTTCAATTTTGCCCTTAACACGATTAACCTTCCCTTCAAAAATAGCTCCTGTAACTAGACCTTTATCGTCATCATATTCAAAGCCATTTTCATCAACTTCCTCAGACAAAATTTTCTCAAAACCACTCTCATCGTAGCCGGCACCCTCAATCAGAGTATCCATCAAATAATTCCATTCATCAGTTGAGAAATCACTCTTATAACTAGAATAGGTAGAACTGTATTCTTTTTTTACAAGATCGTAGAAACTATCATAATCAACAGAATAGATGATCCTTGCCTTAACAACATCATCCTCGATTACTGTTTCCACAGCAAGATCATCACTAAAATCTGAATAATTTAGGCCGTCGATACCATCAAAACTAGTACCGGCTAGATTATCTTTCAAATCTGCTTGTAACTCTTTTACTTGATAACTTCCGTCGACATTTCCTGAGAGCTGACGGTAAACTAAAATTCCAACAGCAATTAAAATGACAGCTGACACAGAAGCTATAATACTCCAGACAATCTTCTTAGTATTATGAGGCTTCTGCGGTGCTACAAAACTTCCCTGCACAGATATCCCTTGTTGAACTGGCACACTACCAGAAATAGCTGTTCCTGTATAAGCAACTGGCTGCGAGGCCATTGAAGTTTGTCCAATTCCTCCTGCGACTGGAGTTGGTGAACCCGTGTTAAGGGTCGCTGAGTCTGCAGTCTCAGTATTAACTTGTTGATTTATCTGGGAATTAGTTGACTGGCTAGCTCGCGGATCAGGGATAGATGCTTGACCAAAGGTGGGATTCTGCTGGTGCTGCATCCCTGCTAGCTGTGTTGATGACGCAAGATTATCAACAGCTTGATCAGGGGTAGTTGTCGGTGATTTCTGAAACGCAGTCGTTTCTGAAGCTGAACCATACTGTTGTAGGGATTCTGACTCGGAATAATCAGGCACTTTATTAAAATCTTCTTGCGACATAGCGTCTCCTTTTATTTAACTATAAAATAAGTTTTAAACTTTAAAAATTCAGAATAATTTAAGTTTATCCTACCACGCTTTCCTTTTCCTGTCAAACCTACCTGCAAAAGACTCTCCTAGCGGAGGATATAAAAACTGAAGCCTATCCCAGACCCCAGTCTATTTCTCTAATTATCCTTGTCTAAATCAATGTTATCGTCTTTACCTTCAAGAACGATACCTGACGATGTCTTTTTATAGTGAATATCTTTTCCTTTTTCAAGAGCATTTATAGCATCCAATCCATCATCATCGTCTAGAAAATCTTCACTGCTGTAATAGTCAGTAATGACAATTGACCTTGACCAGCGATTAACATTTCCCTTGAATAAGGTTGCGGAAGCTGTGCCTGTCTTAGAATTATAACTAAACTCGTCTTCTCCGATAGAGTCTTGAATATTCGAATCAAATTCATCCAAGAATTCCTCCTTATTTGAAGGAAGTCCAGCCTTTTTTAACTCATCCGCACTGAAGTCATAGCTATCTATACCCTCTTTATAAGTTTTATATAACTTATCCCTATCAAAAGAGACCTTAACTGTCCCCACAGCTTTGTCACCATCAATTTTGACATCAAACTCAGCCTTCACTGTGTCACTGTCAAAGCTTGAACTGTCATAATCACTATCAGTTTCTTCTAATTTTTTTGAAAATTCCTTTTCAAGCGATGTTGCACTGTAATCTCCATTAATATTACCCGATATATAATAATAGAGGGTGCCGCCACCTCCAATTAGAACGAGAGCAGCAACAACAGATAAGATAATAGTTACAATCAGTTTAGTATTTGGCTGCTTCTGTGGCTGATTAGAAAATTGCTCCGGCATAGGCTGTTGAACAAAGCCTTGATTCATCGTATTTTGTGACACAACATTCTCCCTTTTGTTTTATTTAAGGAAATATTACCACTTATTCAACCAACCGTCAATCTTTTTAACTAATTAAATAAATAGCACGATTGTTCAAGGTGAAAATCCTCTAGTTAATTAATTACCAATGTCCCTTTTCCTAAACCAATACCAACCTACTGTCAAGTTAGACGCTAACAACAAGTTCATCAAGAATATCGAGCGCTAAGTTTTGGGTTTTAAAACTTCAAGAACTTCAAAGCAAAAAGCCTCATTGTTGTGAACATACAAATAGAGAAGACAAAGCCTGTCTTCTCTAAAGGTTAAAACAAATCACTCACTACAGTTGACAAATAATGATGGAGAGCCAAAATTATTTTTCCTTAATCTTGATATTGGTCGTACGATCTCGCAAAGTAACAGCATCTGATTGTTTAGCATAGGACATAGAATCACCTGTATTAAAATGCTTCAAGCTTTGCAAGCTATTGTCATTACCATTAGTATTATTCTGATAAAGCCCTTTGTTATAGGAAGAAATAACAATTTTTCTCGTCCAGCGGTTAACCTTCCCCTTAAAAATCGTTCCTGAAACCTCACCCGTTTCTTCCTTAAAACTCAATCCACTTGACTTCGCCCCTTGGGCAATCGTACCATTAAAAGTCTTGATAATATCCTCTTTTGAAGGGACCTGCTCCATGACCGCTTGCTTTATCTCGTCAGAAGCCCCCTCAAGTTCTGCGTTGACGGCAGCCATATATATATTATAGGCTTCCTCTCCATTAACCTTATAGCTGATTGTTGCTTTTGCTTGTTCATTATGGATATTAACATCAACATGGACATCAGTAATAATATCACTGTATTTGATGCCTGTATCGCCAACTTCTCCGCTGGCATCTTTTTTTATATTCTCTTCCAATGATGTTGCACGGTAATCGCCATTTATATCCCCCGAAAGGTAGCGATAGAAAGCTCCACCAGCTCCTAGCAACACTAAAATGAAAAACAGAGTGAGAACAACTCTTCCTGCCTTCGATTTTTTTTGAGGACGCCGCCTTCTCCTGCTAAAGTTCTGTTCCTGTCGTGTAGTCTGGTAAGTATTTCGTGCCATTCTTTTCTCCTCTTCAATATCATTAAAGGCCAGCTTATCATCTAAGCTGGCTACTGTCAATAAAAATTGATGATGTTTTCTATTTGTAATATTTAAATTTATTGCCCCTTAGCGGGCCTTTTTGCAGCTTCAGTAACTGCACCTTGAATCGTTTGAACATAGAGATCAGCTCCATTGGTAGACTGAGAATAATGAACACCATCTGTACCATCCCAAATGCCAGGATTATCTTGCGCGGTTTGATACCAATCAGCCACCGTTACATAACCATTATCCTCAGCCAATTGAAGCTCATAATCACGAATGGCCGACATCTTTGAATCCTCCTGAGAATCATAAGGTGTAACCAAAACCAAACGATGGCCATCTGGCAGAGCATCCAAAAATTGCTGAATATCATCTTGATAATTATCTGGTGAATTCACTCCTACAGCCAAGACAACTGTTTCTGGCAATGTATTAGCCTCAATATTCGTTTGGAGAGTCTCAAAGGCTGCATCAAAACTTCGGCTGACCGAAGCATCTAACAGAGCATTAGACATATTATGAGCAAAAGCATCTTGAGAGCGTAAAGCAACAGAATCCCCAATAACTAAGACATTATTTAAAGCATTAGCATCTCCTGCTGTCCTCTGGTTCATCAATGTCATATTCGTATCAGCCTGATTTAGAGAGTCCACTAGAACTCCCGATTCAAATTCACCAAGTCTAGGTGCTAATAAACTGATAGACAAACTAACCACTGCTAAGACACCCGCAAATCCACCAATCCACCTTTTATAGGGAGCAACATCAATGTCCATTCCCAACATTTGTAGCTCCTTGCCAGCAATCATTGGTTCGATAACGTAGAAGGAGAAGGCCGCAAAAATTGTAGATAGAATGAAGGTCAGTAAGCTCGCCAGCCAATTCGGCATTAACTGAGAAAAGATAATGTAAAATGGCCAGTGAAAAAGATAAATCCCATAGCTGATATCAGAAAAGAAAGTGATCACCACAGGCTCCTTAACCTCTGGTATCTTATCATGAAGAGCCCTAGCTGCATAAATCATGAGACAGGCAAAGAGACTAGTTAGAGCAAAACCAAAAAGGTAGGTCAAACGGCCCTCATAGGTTAAAACCAGCCCCAACAGGAGCAGAACAGCCCAACTTCCAATAAATTGCAACAAGATTCGCTGCAAAGACCAACGCTCAACATTTTTATCAAATCGCCTAGTCGTATCTGAAACTCCAGACATTGTTGCACAGATAGCACCCAAATAAAATGGAAAACTATGGCTAAAGGTAGAAAAGTAGTTGAAGGACACATTGTCTACCAAAATGCTACCGATAAACATGGTTAAATAGCTGACAAAAAACAGACTAATAGAGGCTAAGAAAATCCCTCCACGAAAATTACTTTGAGAAAGCTTACGTTTTGATAACCACCAAACTAAAATCCCCCAGAAAATATAAAAATGAACCTCAACTGCTAAACTCCAAGTATGCAGAAAAAGGTGAGGATTAAATTGATTCTCATAATTACTACCAATAAAGATTTCATACCAGTTGGTCATAAAACCAAAAGCGGCAACAATTTGCTTACCAATACTGGCAATAAAATCATTCCTAACCAGCAGGGTAAAGGGCATAGTAACAAGCACCATAATGATAACCGGAGGTACAATACGATAGAAACGCCGCTTAAAAAAACCTAATAAATCAATTGTCCGCTTACGATGATACTCATCAATTAAAAGAGCTGTAATCAGAAAGCCAGAGAAAGCGAAAAAAACATCTACCCCGATAAAACCACCGGGCAGAGCTTTTTTAAAAAAGTGATAAATCAAGACTAACAACAGTCCTGTCACCCTAACAAAAGAAAACCACTTAATCCGCATCTTGATATATTCCCTGTTTAAACCTTCCCGTATACGTTTGTCCGTCAGCTGTTGTCAAAGTGCCCTGACCATTAGCTTGACCTTTAGTAAATTCTCCCTTATAGCGCCAACCGCTCTTAGAAGTAAAAGTACCCTTTCCCTCAAACTGACCATTGACAAAATCACCGCTATATTTATCTCCATTTTTATAGGTTAGCCTTCCTTGTCCATTCATCTTATTATTTTTGACATGACCTGTATACACAATCTTCCCTTTATCAAAGGTCAAAGTCTTCTTTGAACCAAAAGGCATTAGCAAAATAGCCAAAGCGCAAATCAAAATAACAACAACCGCTGCTATTTCTACCTGTTCCCTGCTAATCTTGCTTAAATCAATCTTTTTCATTACATCTACCCTATTATTCACTGTCAATAATACAAAGCCAGTTGCGACATCCAGACTCAACCAAGGCATAAGTCTCCTCAAAATCCCCCGTATACCAAGGATCCGGTACGCCTCCCGCAATAAATAAGTGGATTTTCTTGCTAAAAGCAGGAAAACTATTTCTCAAATCTTCGACGTTTTGCTGATCCATTCCAAGTATATAATCAAATCTCTCCATATCATCTAGAGAAATCTGCTGCGATACCTTAGAAGTATCATAAAAAATGGCATGCTGCTTAAAAACATTTTGCGTCCCACGATGGATTGGGTTACCGTGCTCCCAAGAGGAGGTTGCACGACTTTCAATCAGGACATCTCTTTTACCCACCAATTTTTTCATCACAAACTCAGCCATCGGACTGCGACAAATATTTCCAAGACAAACAAAACATACTTTTTTCATAACAATATTATATCATATAGATTACAAAAACATAACGAAACAGTTTAGTTTAGAGGCTTTTCAATTCCCAGATGCTCGTATGCCTTTGCCGTCGCAACACGCCCTGAGCGCGTCCGCAAAATAAACCCTTTTTGAATCAGATAAGGCTCATACATATCTTCAACAGTTTCACGTTCTTCAGAAATATTGATAGATAAGGTAGCCAAACCAACAGGACCTCCCCCATACATATCAATCATAGTTCGCAAGATTTTCTGATCGATATAATCCAACCCTTCTTGATCTACATCCAACATATTTAAAGCTTTATCCGCAATGGCATCGTCAATAATACCATCACCGATGATTTGGGCGTAATCACGAACTCGTTTTAATAGTCGGTTGGCAATACGAGGTGTTCCTCTACTGCGTTTAGCAAGCTCAATCGCGGCCTCATGGGTAATGTCAGCTTCAAAAATCTCGGCGGTACGTTCAACGATCTCCGTTAAATCAGCAGCTTCATAATACTCCATATGTCCATTGATGCCAAAGCGAGCTCGCAAAGGGTTTGAAAGCATCCCAGCACGAGTCGTTGCCCCGATCAAGGTAAAAGGCGGCAAATCTAAGTGTACACTACGGCTAGCTTCCCCTGCTCCAATCATAATATCAAGGTAAAAGTCCTCCATGGCGCTGTACAACACTTCTTCAACAGCCATTGGCATACGGTGAATTTCATCAATAAACAGCACATCCCCCGGTTCAAGATCATTGAGAATAGCTACCAAATCACCAGCTTTCTCAATTGCAGGACCTGCCGTTTGTTTTAAATTAACACCTAATTCATTGGCAATCACGAAAGCCATTGTAGTTTTTCCAAGGCCTGGAGGGCCAAATAACAATACGTGATCTAGAGCCTCATCACGTCCTTTAGCAGCTTCAATGAAAATAGCTAACTGGTCCTTAACCTTATCTTGTCCAATATACTCTTTAAATGTTTGAGGGCGAAGGGTACGTTCAACCTCTCCTTCGTTTTCTAACATTTCATCATCCAAAATTCTAGTCATGCTATCATTATAACACAAATGCTTCTTACCAAAATCACCTAACAGTAAAGATTTTTACATTTCAATGTTAAAAAACATCTAGTAGATAAACACCCACAATCTAGGTAATATACTATCCATTGCTACTGACATAAACACAAAGATGATTCATCTGACACTCTCATTCAAGATCCTTTCTGATATATACCCACAAACGAAAAAAGCACCTTGCAAGAGACTTGCAAAATGCTCGTAAGTACTTATATAAAACTGTTCTTAACGTTTTGAGAACTGACTAGCTTTACGTGCTTTCTTAAGACCTGGTTTCTTACGTTCAACCATGCGGGCATCACGTGTAAGAAGACCTGCGCGCTTCAAAGAATCGCGGAAATCCGGATCTACTTGCAGCAATGCACGTGCAATACCGTGACGGATTGCACCTGACTGGCCTGCATAGCCACCGCCATCAACATTAACAAAAACATCATATGAACCAACAGTTGACGTAACTGCAAAAGGTTGGTTAATAACAAGACGTAGGTCTGCATGCGGAATATACTCTTCTACATCTTTTTTGTTTACTGTAATCTGACCAGTACCTGGGACCAAACGTACACGTGCCACGGCATTTTTACGACGTCCAGTACCTGTATATTGTGCTTGTACCATTTAAAATATGCTCCTTTCCTCTTAGATAAGACCTGAAATATCAAGAACTTCTGGCTGCTGTGCAGCATGAGTGTGCTCGCTACCAACAAAAACTTTCAACTTCATACCTTGCGCACGCCCAAGAGTATTATGCGGAAGCATACCTTTAACTGATTTTTCAATTAAACGAACAGCATTTTTAGAACGCAACTCACCAGCAGAGATTTGTTTCAAACCACCTGGATACATCGAGTGAGTGTAATAAATTTTATCAGTTGCTTTTTTACCAGTCAATTTAACTTTTTCAGCATTGATAACGATAACAAAATCGCCAGTATCAGTGTGAGGGGTAAAAGTTGGTTTATTTTTCCCACGAAGCACGCTAGCCACTACCGCTGACAAACGGCCTAGCGGTACATCAGTAGCGTCCACGACATACCATTTACGTTCAACTTCGCCTGGCTTAGCCATGTATGTTGTTTTATTCATGATTTCTCCTATACCATCATTTTTGTTTACAGTGTGGATGTTCCAAGTCCACAAATATTTCTAAAGCTTTCCGGGGCTTCTGAAATGGGGTAAACAATACCGCTTATTATCATACCAAATTTAAACCGGCAAAGTCAAGTGCTTTTCCTTTACTTTTTATCCCTAAAGTTCCACTGCATTGATGCCCTATTCAAAGAAGGCAAAATACGATAGGGACATATTTCTTTTCTAACTACATCACCTGAACAAAAAAGCAAGAATCTCTTGCCTTTTCCAAATCAACGAATGGTTAACAAATATCCCCAACCAAAACTACCTAATTTTGATCATCATCAAAATCATCAAATTCAATTTTGATATCTTTAATAAAAGCACTGCGTCCTTTAAAGGCACCGCCTCGCATCAAAAGCAAGAGCTTCCTATAATCCTCCGTACTTAGCTTTGTTTTCAACTCCTTAAGCTTATCCTTCAAAGCAATATAATCAACTGTATCCATTTTATGGTCAGGAATACGATGTCCGAGCTCAGAAATCTCTTCATAGATCATCTTATCAAATGCACGCTTTTGACTCTCTTGTTTTCTGATATTATCAAGAACGTAACTCCTAAATTTTGTTTTAAAGTAGGAGCGTAATTTTTCTTCATCGTGCATCAACTCAGGAAAACGTTCCAACAATTGATACAAAATGATCTGCGCCTCCTGCTTCCAATCATCATGTGCCCACAATTTAATATAATACTCACGTGCTAATTTTTGAACGATTTTCTTAACCGAATCAAAGGCTCCCACAAATGCATCATCATCCATACTTAGTACCTCTTTCAATAGAAACAATAAACCTGCTGTAATAACTTCGCGCTCCTCAACTACATCTTCTACATCATCCTCAGGAGGAAGCGCTGAACTCCGATTAAAAATCTCACGCAATTTTTTCTTATCCATAAACATAACTCCTTTTAAAATATTTTGACAATAAAGATTATAATAGAAGATTCAGAAAATTTATAGTGACATCGATGTCACCTATTCCACTATAAAATCCTTTGTCATAAAATAAAGTAAATAAGACATGCAAATTTATCTGCACATCTATCTATTCGTATTCAATTTAGAAAATTATAAAAATAGCTATTAAAATTTGAATTTTTTCCGATTAGTATCAGACTCACACATGCTATATTTCAAATTAATCACTGGGGAAGTTCCTTGAGAAATTGGCTAGATTACAGCTTGTACTTAACCTCAATCCCCCTTAAAAAGTTTATCACAAGCTTGCATAATCTAAGCTGGTTTGAAGATATTGTTTACACTAATGATTGACCCCACAAGGTAACCCTAAAACATCTTTCTTAAATTGAAAACTCCCTAACACTACTGACTGAAAAACACCATGAGAAACCTGTCAGTGCTGTTACCAAGCAAAAAATTAGTCATAGATAGAAACCTAAAGAAAGCTGACAAACAGCATCCGCCTATGTACATATATTTCTGACAGACAAGTGGATAACTCCCTAATAAATTGCTGACACTAGCCGAGTAAAGCCTCCCTCTTCAGTTACAAAAGCTTTTCAATCATTTAAAAAATGAGATACTATGAAGCTGGAAATTCACGTATCAGAGAGCATACCATCAAATATGAAAATTCTTATACCAGAAAGATCTCATTAAGAATACCTATACCATCCCAACTGTCTGCCAAGCCAAGTCTTGCCAGAATGCTGACGTCTGCGAAAAGACAAATACAAGTAATTTCTATAAAACCGCATACGAGTTCCTCATCACATCAGAACCGCACATTATAAAATTATTAAACAAAGTGTTACTCTCTCGCTCTTTCTGTGAATCCCTACAAAAATAAGGAAATTGCAGTGATGAATTACTGATCAAAAAATATTCGTTCCCTAATCCCTAAATTCATAAATTTAACAAATCGAAAATACCGAAGAATCAGGAAAACTAAAAAATCCCCCTGAAATAACAAACAAGGAGACTAAAACATAAGTATACCGGCGGCCGGGGTCGAACCGGCACGTCCTTGCGGACACTGGATTTTGAGTCCAGCGCGTCTGCCAATTCCGCCACGCCGGCTAGTATAGCATCAACTGGGGTAGCTGGATTCGAACCAACGCATGAGGGAGTCAAAGTCCCTTGCCTTACCGCTTGGCTATACCCCAATAGGCGAATGATGGGGATCGAACCCACGCATGCCAGAGCCACAATCTGGTGTGTTAACCACTTCACCACATTCGCCATATAACACGGGCAGTAGGAATTGAACCCACACTGAAGGTTTTGGAGACCTTAGTTCTACCTTTAAACTATGCCCGTAAAATGGAAGGGGAGGGATTCGAACCCCCGAACCCGAAGGAGCGGATTTACAGTCCGCCGCGTTTAGCCTCTTCGCTACCCTTCCATCATATATACAAAATGGCGCGAGACGGAATCGAACCGCCGACACATGGAGCTTCAATCCATTGCTCTACCAACTGAGCTACCGAGCCTTCCTACCTCCATAGGTATTGCGGGAGCAGGATTTGAACCTACGACCTTCGGGTTATGAGCCCGACGAGCTACCTAACTGCTCCATCCCGCGATATTATTAGTAAAGGAGGATGTGGGATTCGAACCCACGCACGCTGTTACACGCCTGACGGTTTTCAAGACCGTTCCCTTCAGCCAGACTTGGGTAATCCTCCAACAATAGTCCGTACGGGATTCGAACCCGTGTTACCGCCGTGAAAAGGCGGTGTCTTAACCCCTTGACCAACGGACCCTTCATGGGCACAAGTGGACTCGAACCACCGACCTCACGCTTATCAGGCGTGCGCTCTAACCAGCTGAGCTATGCGCCCAAACTAACTGTTTGGCACTTATAATTTTCATTATAAAGCGGGTGACG
>NZ_JBZFUM010000029.1:0-29219 GCF_058314535.1 Streptococcus sp. ELY_125
GCTATCGGAACTTTGACAACTTTAAAAAACGGATTTATCTCGCTTTAAACCTAACAAAAAAGAAGACCAAGCCGGTCCTCTCTCGTTGTTCATGATAAGTCACCCACTACAGTTGACAAAGAGCCAAAAAAATCCGATTCCTGCACACCTAGAATCGGATTTTAATAGTATGATTCAATATCTGTCACGGGCATCACGGCCTTTCTATTCTCATAAGGAGGTTAATAGAAATTCTTGTCACCGTTTTTATAACGGCTTAAATTCATCTTTACCATAGTATTACCTCTCTTGATAATAGTTGTTTATAACCTACTTTTTTTCTGTATTACATCGGTTTCACCCCTTGCGCTATTTTATGCAGCGAACCCAAATGTCTCCGTTTTTGTAACGACCTTGATTATACATAAGCATACAACCACCTCAGTTTATCATAGGCTATACTCTCAATTTGGCATGGGAACCACTCCTTTAGCTATTCTACGCAACAACTAAGAAATCCCCATTTTTATAGCGACCTATATCAAACATCAACATAAGCCCTACCTCCGGCACTTTTGCAAGCTTTAAGTCTCCCTAACGCTCCTTGAATGCAAGTTAGATATCTAGCTAGTCACCGTTTTTATACCGAGATATATTCATGTTAAGCATTCTAATCACCCCATAACACAACATCTCACACTTCCGGCTGTAACTCTGTGTAAAATTATTTAGTCTGCCTACCATCTATAGGCAACTGTCACCATTCTTGTACCGTGAAATATTCAATCTAATCATAAGGGTTTCCTCCTTGATTAAGTCTTATCTCGATTACATCTTAATTATAATGTAAGCGTTTTCTTTTGTCAAGTGTTTCTTCGATTTTTATTATGTTTTTCGTTTTATTGAAGTACTCTATTTTAGAGACCAAAGAGAATTTTGCTATAATCTTTATATGGTTAAAAAACTTGATTTAAAAGATTACGGTATTGAGATGTGGGATCAACCTACGATTTCCGCCTTTAGACGAACCCTCCTAGAGTGGTACGACAGGGAAAAGCGCGATCTGCCTTGGCGGCGGACTAAAAATCCCTACTATATCTGGATTTCTGAAATTATGCTCCAACAGACTCAGGTTCAGACAGTTATCCCTTATTACTTGAGATTTTTAGACTGGTTCCCAAGAGTTGAGGATCTAGCCCAAGCTCCCGAGGAGAAATTACTCAAAGCTTGGGAAGGGTTAGGATATTATTCTCGTGTTCGTAATATGCAGGTAGCTGCCCAGCAGATTGTGGGGAACTTTGGCGGAGAATTTCCACAGAGTTACGATGAGATTGCTTCACTAAAAGGCATCGGCCCCTATACTGCAGGTGCTATTGCCAGTATTGCTTTTGACTTACCAGAGCCTGCTGTGGATGGCAATGTCATGCGGGTTATGGCTCGTCTCTTTGAAGTAGATTATGATATTGGCAATCCCAGCAATCGTAAAATCTTCCGGGCCATTATGGAAGAACTGATTGATCCTGAGCGACCTGGCGACTTTAATCAGGCTCTGATGGATCTGGGAACGGATATTGAATCTGCTAAAAACCCTAGACCTGACGAGAGCCCCGTTCGAGCCTTCAGTGCTGCCTACTTGCATGGAACTTATGCCAAATATCCCATTAAATTGCCTAAGAAAAAGCCTAGGCCGCTGCTTTTACAAGCCTTTGTTATCCGGAATCAGCAAGGGCAATTTCTCCTGGAGAAGAATCAAGGAGCAGGTCTTCTAGCTGGTTTCTGGTCTTTCCCGCTGATGGAAACTCAGCTTCTAGCCAAGCAACTCAACCTCTTTGAAGACGATAGCGAGCAAGTTTTGGAAACTGTTTCTTTGCAGAAGTTTTTTGAAGAGGACTACGGTCTTAAGCCCGTCTGGTCTCAAAAAGAGTTTCCTCTTGTCAAACACACTTTTAGCCATCAAAAATGGCAAATCCAGTTGCTGGAAGGGCGAGTTAACCAAGCAGACTTAAAGGGAGATAGAGACTTGTGTTGGGTAATTCCTCAAAATTTTGATAATTATCCTATGGCAACACCACAGAAAAAAATGATTCAAGCTTATGAGAAAAATACAAACTAAAGTGTTATAATACTGCCATATGATATAAAAACACGTTGCAGTTGGGTAGTCTGCAAGCACTTGTGGAATGATAAACTTGGAGAGTTTTCAAGTCAGGTCTAGAAATTTCCAGCAGTGGGCAACCGTCATGCTTGATCATTGCTTTTGCTTATCTTCAACAAGTGTCAGTAACCTTCCCTCCGGTCGTCCCTTATCAAAATTTATTTTTTGGAGGGCTGGCATGAAAATGACAGTATTTTTTGACGGCAGTTTCTGGTTTGGTTTGATTGAATATCAGGACAGACAGCTGGGTTATCAAGCCTTTCGCTATCCCTTTGGCAAGGAACCCAAGGACAGCGAGATTCTTGATTTTATCTATCTTCATTTGACCCAGTGGATGCAAAAACAAGAAAGGCTGGGCCTAGTTAACGTTGAACCAGATACATCTCTTGTGCATAAATCCATCAATCCTAAGCGAATGCAAAGGGAAATTAGCAAGCAGATGAAACAGCCTGCCCTATCCTCTAAGGCTCAACAGGCCATGCAGGCTAGCCATGAGCTGCTGAAACTGGAAAAGAAAGCCTCCAAACGGCAAAAGCGGCAGGAATATAAGGAGAGACAGTTTCAGCTCAAGCAGGAAAAGCGCCGCAAAAAGAAAAAAGGACACTGACTTAGTGTCCCTAAGAGACTGAGACAAAAGTTCTCAGCCTTATTTATTTGCTAGGCGCAGTGATTGGAAGAAAGACTTGTTGACAAAGCCAAGAAGTCTTTCTCCTGAACAGTTCATTAGATGCTTTAGCAGCAATGAACCACTGCTGGTGGGATATCTTTATCTTGGAAAGGAAGCGAGGACAATCAAATTCTTCGAATGATTGATTTCTGCCCGCTCTCTTGTTTCATTCCGCCACTACCAGCATTGATTTAACAGCTTTGCGATCCGCCATATCACGATAGGCTTGGTTAATGTCATCTAGGCTATAGGTGTCTGTGAAGACTTTACCCGGGTTGATATCGCCATCCAAAACAGCCTTGAGCAAGATTTGCTTGTCATAGGTCGTAACAGATGCTGAACCACCTGCGATTGAGATGTTTTGAGCAAAGGTTGAACCAATGCGATGATCGCCATAATGAGGCACGCCGACAGCGCCGATACGGCCGCCATTATGTAGGACACCGAGAGCTTGCTCGAGTGCACCTTCTGTACCGACACATTCCAGAGCAACGTCTGCCCCGCCACCAAGAATTTCACGAACCTTAGCAATGCCTTCTTCTCCGCGTTCCGCAACAATAGCAGTTGCACCAGAAGACAAGGCCATTTGTTGGCGGTCTTCGTGACGGCTCATTAGAACAATCTGGGAAGCTCCGCGCATTTTAGCAGCAATAACCGCACATTGACCAACAGCACCATCACCAATAACAACAACTCTATCACCGGGAGCGACATGAGCAACCCGTGCTGCGTGGTAGCCTGTTGGCATAACGTCAGCAAGAGTCAAAAGTGACTTAATCATGCCTTCTGAATAGTCTGATGGCTGACCAGGCACCTTGATGAGAGCCCAGTTAGCATAGTGGAATCGAAGGTACTCAGATTGAAAACCGCCGCCCCAGTTAGTTGGTGCTGGATGGTTATCACAAGTACCATCAAATCCAGAACGACAAGCATCACATTCACCACAGCCATGGGTAAATGGGACGATAACAAAGTCACCTGGTTTGACATTAATGACATCAGGTCCTACTTCTTGGACGATGCCAAGTGCTTCGTGACCACTGTTTACAGAGTGTTCCTCGCGTTCATCGCCGTGTGAATATGACCAAAGATCTGAACCGCATACACAGGCACGAACAATTTTAATAATGGCATCATCAGTGGCCTGAATCGTTGGCATTGGTGCTTCTTCTACGATCATTTGACCGGCTTTTTCAAAAATAGCAGTTTTCATGTTTTACTCCTTAACTATGTTAGTTTTCATTTAGTGTAACAGTTTGACCAGCCATAATCAAATACCTAATGTTTATAGATATTATACTTGCTAGGTATAACTGGCAGTTATACACTCAGCAAAAACAGCGTGCCCGTAAGGTCCGCTGTTTTATAGTTATCCTACTTCAGCTAGAATTTGCTTGATTTGGTCTTTGGTATGAACACCTGCTACTTGTTTAACCACTTGACCATCTTTTTTGAAGAGAAGGGTAGGAATCGACATGATACCAAATTTACGAGCTGTTTCTGGATTTTCATCAACATCCATTTTAAGGACGCGCAATTCGTCTTCATCATACTCTTCAGACATTTGTTCCAAGATTGGTGATTGCATGCGACAAGGGCCGCACCATGTTGCCCAAAAATCTACAAGGACAAGGCCTTGGGCTGTTTCTTCTTCAAAGGTTTTATCAGTTACGACTTCTGCCATAATAAGATCTCCATTTCTTTTGATTATAGTGCCATTCTATCGGAAAAAGATGGCTTTGCCAAATATTTGCTACGAGAATTAAATTTCACTGCCTAATTGATAATTTGTTCCTTTCAAAGCATTTTTCAGTGACCATTTCCAAGCTTTGCCTTCAATGGTGACCTGATTTTTTTCAAGATTAACAGTAGCTGACTCGACGCCTTTAACTGCTGACAGTTTGTCAGTGACTGTTTTAGCGCAGCCATCACATTTCATTCCTGATACTTGATACGTTTTTGACATGATAAACTCCTTTATATATAAGAGTATGGTAGAGGGGTGATAGCTAAGCGCTCCGTACTTGAAAGCAAATGCCAATCACTAGGGTGGCTTGGCTACCTCTCCCTCTAACTGCGTTTGGTTAATCAATTTCACTAACCAAACGCAAGCTCATTAAACCGTTAAGCACTCCAAAAAACAGAGGACCTAACGATGAATCACTAAAAATTTTAAGAAAATTATACTCCTACTCCATCATTATTCCTGTAAGAGCTCAAACTGTGGTCGTTTTTTCTCTTTGCACAGCTTGTAAAAATTCAATGGTGAAGTTTTGAGACTTTAAGCTATTTGAGGGAATAGGGAACGAGGATGCTATGGCTATAGTCATTTTTTGATTTTTTACCTATAATTATTTAATCTCATCAGGTGGACAATGATGGTCATGTTCAAAGCTACTATCATCACATTCGATAGCCGATTGTACGACCTGATAATTTTCCAGAAGGTGATGGATCTTATCCTTGACTAATTTTTCATCCTGCCGATCCGATAAGATAATATGAATCATGGCGACATGCTGCCTACCATCTATGGACCAGATGTTAAATTGGGGGACGGCTTTAACTTCCTCTAAGTCCGCAATAGCCTGACGTATTGTCAACATATCTATATCTCTTGGGGATGCTTCAAGAAAAATCCCTATATTTTTTTAACAAAGCGCGGGATGGCCTTGCTGAGAATGAAGAGAGAGATAGCCAGTGATAACAGCGGATCGAGAATATACCAATCGGTAAAATGGAGCAGGATAGAAACAAGGATTACTGCAAACCACCCCAAGGTATCCTCTAAAAAGTGCAGACTTAAAATTCTCTCATGTTCACTCTTTCCCCGACTGAGCAGATTTTGAGCCGACAGATTCACCGCAATAGCGATGATGCCCAGCCAAAGCATACCCTGAGCATTGACAATTTGGGGGTGGAAAAGCTTGGGAATATTTTCTACAAGGACAGCAATAGACCCAGCAATCAAGATCGTTGCCGTGATCATAGCTCCTAAAAGGCTAAATCGATCGTAGCCCAGAGTGTAACGATCATCAGACCTTTTAGTTGCAATCTTCTCAAATAACCAAGATAAGCCGATAGCTAGGGCATCACCAGTATCATGAACAGCATCTGCTAAGATAGCACTGGAGTTAAAGAGGGTCCCAAAAACGAACTCCGCAGTCGCAAAGCCGAAATTTAGAAGAAAAGAGCCTAAAATAGCTTTTTCAGATTGATGATGTCTGCTTTGGTGATTGTACCCCATTGCTGTTCCCCCACGTATTATACTCTTCGATACTTTAGGCGAAGGCTATTGAGAACTACTGAAACCGAGCTAAAGCTCATGGCAAGACCTGCTAGCATAGGATTCAGAAGTGGTCCTCCAAATAAGTATAACACACCCATGGCTACGGGAATAGCTAAAATATTATAGATAAAAGCCCAAAAAAGATTTTCCTTAATGGCTTTAATAGTAGCCTGACTGACCGTCATAGCCTTAGCAACGTCCATTAAATCAGGCTTCATTAGCACGACATCAGCTGATTCAATAGCGATATCGGTACCAGCGCCCATAGCTAAGCCAACATCGGCTGTTGCTAAAGCTGGCGCATCATTGATCCCATCACCGACCATGGCGACTTTTTTGCCCTGAGCTTGTAAATCACTGATCGTTTGGGCTTTTTGATCAGGAAGCACTTGACTAATCACGTGGTCGAGTCCAGCCTTTTGAGCGATAGCTTGCGCCGTTTGTTCATTATCTCCTGTTAGCATAACAAGGTCAAAGCCACGTTCTTTCAGCTGGCTCAAAGCTTCCTGACTGTCTGGCTTAAGCTGATCAGCCACTCCTAATAACCCCATTAACTGTCCTTGACTGGCAGCGTAGATTGGAGTCTGTCCTTGCTGTGTCAACAAATCAAAATCAGAGCGAGCTGGGGTGAGATCAATAGAGGCCTGCTCCATCAGATTTTTATTACCAACTAGCCACTCTTGCCCATTGATTTGGCCTTTAAGTCCAAAACCAGCTAGGTTCTCAAACTGCTCTACATCTAATAACTGAAGCTGATCTTCTTTAGCCTTAGCAACAATTGCTGAACTGATAGGGTGGCTAGAATTGACCTCTAGACTTGCTAAGACAGTCAGCAACGATGCTTGATTGACATCACTTGCATAGCTGTAAAGCGATAGCAACTCTGGTTTTCCTTGGGTCAATGTTCCTGTCTTGTCAAAAACAATGGTATCAACTTGGTGTGCCAATTCAAGACTATCACCAGATTTGAAAAGGATTCCGTGTTCAGCTGCCAGACCTGTCCCAACCATAATTGCGGTTGGTGTGGCCAACCCTAGGGCACAAGGACAGGCTATCACTAAAACACTGACAGCCACAGTCAGGGCAAAGGTAAAGGACTCTCCGCCGATAAAGAACCAGACTAGCCCTGTTACAAGGGCAATCCCCATAACAATCGGTACGAAGATACCTGAAACCTGATCGGCAATTTTAGCAATCGGTGCCTTGGTTTCTTGCGCCTCCTCTACTAACTGAATAATCTGTGAAAGCAGAGTATCTTTACCCAATTTTTCAGCCTGAACGGTTAAAGCTCCCTGACTATTAATAGACCCACCATAAACTTGATCACCGACAGTTTTTTCAACAGGGATAGATTCTCCCGTCAGCATAGACTCATCAATTGAGGATTGACCAGTCACTATTTGACCGTCGACTGGAATTTTTTCACCCGGTTTAACTAAAACGCGATCACCAATGACCAACTCCTCAATAGGCAGCAGTATTTCCTGATTATCTCGGATCACCAAGGCTTCTTTAGCCGAAAGGTGCATGAGTTTTTTAATGGCTTCAGAGGTACGACCCTTAGAAAGAGTTTCAAAAAACTTTCCGAGAGTAATCAGAGTCAAAATAACCGCAACAGACTCGAAGTAGAGCTGATGGATGTGGTGATGATGTCCCAAAATCACATGGTAGGTGCTGTAAAGACTGTAAAGAAAGGCTGCGCTGGTTGCTACTGCAACTAGGCTATCCATATTAGGATGGGCCTTGCTCAAAGATTTAAATCCTGATCTGTAAAAGTGCCAGCCCAATACCATAACTGGTACTGTTAATAGAAGCTGACTCAGAACAAAAACCAGCGGATGAGAGTGATGGTCTAAAATCTGTGGCAGGGGCAGTCCCACCATACTTCCCATTGATATATATAAGAGAGGAAGGGTAAAAATTGCAGACCAAATCAAGCGGACTTTCATACCGGCAAGGCGCTTTAGCTCTCGCTCTTCTTGGCTGGCATCTTTCTTTTCATCAAAAACATGAGCACTGTAACCTGAATCTGCAACCGCTTTTGCTATCCGATCAGCATCTAGTTGTTGCTGATCGTAGGTCACTGCCATCTTTTCAGTAGTTAGATTAACAGCGCAACTTTCTATACCTTTTAATTTTTTGACAGCTCCTTCGATAGTAGCGGCGCAGGCTGCACAGACCATTCCATCGACAACATAGGTTTCTTTAACCATAAAAATACCTCCTTACTCATTTTAGGCTGCGCCAGTTTCATGACAGCGACACTGGCCAGGTGTGCAGTCGCAGGTTACCTCGGTAACGACCTGTTTAGCGGATAAGATATCCTGCAGCGTCTTGATATCTTGCGCCGTCATGGGTGTTTCTACTAGCAATTTTCCCAGAAGGTCTGTATGCTTGGTGACACAAATCTTATCCAGCCCTCCTTTCAGGCAAGCTAGGTTTGCATCATCTTCTGATACTTCTGTCCAATAAAGATAGCTGCGTCCCTCGCGACGGCTAAGTAAAATGCCCTTGTCAGCTAAACGGCCGATCAAAGTCTTGATAGTGGACTCTGACCACTCCTTCTTATTAGCCAAAACAGCGATAATTTGTTTACTGGTGACCTGCCCTTTTGTCCAGACGACTCGCAGGACTTCCCATTCTGCATTTGAAATCATATCAGCCTCCTTCAAAATATTTTCATTTACGTTTGTAGATATATTATATCCTGTTTGTTTACGTTTGTAAACTATTTTGTTTAAAAAAGAAAAATTCAGCAACAATCTATCGATGGCAAGCCAACATTCCAGAGAAAATAGGAAAGCAAGAACACATGGTAGCAATCCTATCACCTATAAAATAGGAATAGGATAAAAATCACAATTTCCCAGAAACCAATTTCCCTCCTCTTTCTATTTTGGGACTCGGGTCAAATCATCCGCTGGATAAGAGAAGGGCTAGGAAAAAAACAGCCAGTTTTCATACTTTAATCCTCCCTTTAATGCATAGCGGTTGGCTGATTTCCCTTTTGCTACAATATCAGAGACTAACATAAGAACTCAGCCTAGAAGTCTATTTCTCTGAACCTCTTGCCAACGTAGGATAAATGAAAATGCCAATGGTTTAAATTGTCCTGAAGATAAAGGATTTCCGCTCGAGCTAAGTTACTCAAACGCTAGATTTGAAGCAACTAATAAAATTTTCAAAGATATCAGGCGTCAAGACTGGGAAATTTCTTTCATTTGATCATCTACATGATAAAATACACATACATCATTAACAATTTAGTCTGGTAAAACAACCTTTTGCTCTTATCTCTTCTAAACCGAGTGCTTAAAAATTAAAAGCCGGGATAGTTTTTCCACCGATTTGATGCTTTAAACCGCAAAAACTCCCTTCATAGATGCGGATACTAGTGAAATTTTTGTTTTTTCACTATCCACTACGAGGGGAGTCTATCATTTTTTATGCGTAATTTTGTGGATTACATGCTTTTGTGGCTGAGGCCAGGCCATCGTGGAAAATTATCCCAAAACTTTTTTGCTTAACCTTTTTTCTCCAGATCGCGCAGCATCTGATCGATCTTATTCCCATAAGCGATAGATTCATCCTTGATAAAGGTTAGATCTGGGATTTTATACATTTGGAGGTTCTTACCAAGTTCCCTCTTAATGGTTCCCTTGGCTTTTTCCAGACCAGTTTGGGCCTTTTGATTATCCGAAGCTAGATCACTCATAATGGTGTAGTAGACCTTGGCCATAGATAAATCTCCTAGCATTTGGACATCGGTGATGGTTACACCAGAGACACGAGGATCCCGTACTTTCTTTTGCAGAATTTCATTGACCTCACGTTTGATTTCCATACCTACCCGATCGGTACGAAATGAATTAGCCATGTGCCCACTCCTTTCTCTAAATGATTGGAGGCTTAGCGCTCAATTTCTTCCATGATATAGGCTTCAATGGTATCATCAACTTTGATATCATTATATCCTTCAATCATGAGGCCACCTTCTTGGGCATTGCCAACTTCTTTGACATCATCCTTAAAGTGACGAAGACTGGCTAATTTGCCATCGTAAATAACGACACCATCACGAATCACACGAACACTGGACTCGCGGGTGACTTTACCGCTCGTCACCATAAAGCCACCAATGGTACCAACCTTAGAGACTTTAAAGGTTTCACGAATGATCGCTTCTCCCATAATTCTTTCTTCATATTCAGGATCCAGCATGCCTTTCATGGCATCTTCAATTTCTTCAATTACCTTGTAGATGATGCTGTGGAGACGGATTTCAACTTCATCACTTTCTGCCTGCATACGCGCCTGCGGTGTTGGACGCACATTAAATCCGATAACGACGGCATCAGACGCCTCTGCCAATGTAATATCCGACTCGTTGATAGCACCGACAGCCGAATGGACAATCGTTACCTTAGCTCCCTCAACTTCAATCTTTTGCAGTGACGAGGCGAGGGCTTCAACAGATCCTTGAACATCTGCTTTGATGATCACATTAACAGATTTAACTTCACTGTCTTTAAGAGTATCAAAGAGATTTTCCAGACTAACGCGATGATTAACTTGACGTTGCTTAAGCAGGGCACGCTTGGCACGCTCTTCTCCAGCTGCACGGGCAGCTTTTTCATCTGCATAGACGGCGAAATGATCACCAGCCATCGGCGCTTCGTTAAGACCAGTGATAGAAACTGGTGTAGAAGGCAGGGCAGACTTGACACGGCGGCCTAAGTCATTAGCCATAGCGCGAACTCGACCGAACGTATTACCAACAACGATCGGATCTTGCACATGTAGCGTTCCTTGCTGAACCAGAAGGGTGGCAACAGCACCTTTTCCTTTATCCAAACGCGCTTCGATCACCGTACCGATAGCGCGAACTGTCGGATCAGCCTTCAGCTCTTGAATTTCAGCAACGAGGAGTACTGTTTCCAAAAGTTCATCAATATTTTTATTGAATTTCGCTGAAATTTCAACAAATTCAGAATCACCACCCCAAGCCGTAGAAATGACACCATGCTCAGCTAATTCCCCAATAACGCGCTCAGGATTAGCACCTGGCTTATCAATCTTGTTAATGGCAACGATAATTGGTACTCCAGCAGCCTTGGAATGGTTGATGGCTTCGATGGTCTGCGGCATGACACCATCATCAGCTGCCACAATCAAAATAGTAATATCAGTAACAGAAGCACCGCGCGCCCGCATACTAGTAAAGGCAGCATGTCCCGGTGTATCCAAGAAGGTAATCTTCTTGCCACCAGCTTCGATCTGATAAGCACCGATATGCTGGGTGATCCCACCGGCTTCGCCTGTAGCAACACGTGAATTACGCAGGGTATCAAGCAAGGTTGTTTTACCATGGTCAACGTGTCCCATAATAGTCACAACAGGAGCCCGTTCGACCATCTGATCTTCATTGAGGTAATCTTCTTCAACAAAGAAACGCTCAATATCTGCATCATCCACTTCAATCTTTTTCTTCGGATCGATGCCATAATCAACCATCAGTAGCTCGATAGTATCACCATCCAAAGATTGATTTTGAGTAGCCATCACGCCCATCATGAAGAGCTTCTTGACAATTTCAGCTGGTTCACGCTTAATACGTTTAGCGATGTCTGCAACAGTCATCCCTTCTGTATACTCAAGTTCCTTAGGCAATTCGTGGAATTTCCGCTCTGTTACTGGCTTAGGAGCCGTATTGTTATTGCGGTTATTCTTACCTTTTTTATTTTTCTTATTAGTGTTCCAGTTGCTGTTTCGTTGATTTCTCACTTGGTTTTGATTATTCCACTTTTTATTTTTATTTGACTTTGGTCCGTCTTCATTCTCGCTAGCAAAATCGCGCGATTTATCAGGCCGATTTCCCTTCTTACGGCGGTTATCCTTGGCAGGAGCCGGCTTAGTCACAGCAGCAGGGGCTGGACTAGCCTGAATGGGAGGAGCTACGATTGCAGAAGCTTCCTCTTTGGCCTGTCTCCTTTGACGAGCCTGCTCTTGTTGTTGAGCCACTCGCTGCTTATTTTCCTGTTCCTGACGGAAACGATTCTCGCTTTCTCGCGAGTACTCTGCATTTTGCTCAGCTTTTAAGGCAGCAGCTCTAGCTTTGAAGTCGATACGCGGCCCTTGATTTTGCTGCTTACGATTATTATCGCGACGATTGTTATTTTCGCGATTTCCCTGACGATTGTCACGGCGGCGTTCATTGTCTTGACCATCACGGCGATTGTTTTTGTTGCGGCCGTTTTGTTTGTTTTGGCGGCGCTCTGCCTCTGCTTTTGCTCTAGCTTCACGCTCAGCCTTGAAATTACGGATTTTAGGCTTGGCAGCAGGTTTAGAAGCGCTCTTGTCCTGAGCTGTTTTAGTAGCAAGTCTTTGAGCTTCTGGTGCGGTCGTCGCTTGCGCTGACTTCTCTGCAGCGGTTTCTTTGTCATCAGCTTTTGCTGTAACTGGTTGAGTTGAAGCAGCTTGCTGGGCTACACTTTTGGGAGCCAATGAGGTAAAACTGCTGGTCAAGCGTTGGGCATCCGCCTCTTCTAAGCTTGAGGAATGGCTCTTAACATCCAAACCCAAGCTTTTGGCTTTTTCAACAACCTCTTTACTTGGTTTGCCAAGTTCCTTGGCAATTTCGTATAATCTTTTCTTAGACAAATCTTGTCCTCCTATTCTTTAATCCATAAGAGTCCTCATTTTCTTTGCAAATCCAGCGTCTGTGATGGCCAAAACCTTACGAGAACGGCCGATAGCAACGCTTAATTCCAGTGCCGAAAACACTGTGGAGAATTCTATATCGTAGTAGTGACATTTATCAGTTATTTTTTTCTCAAGATTGGGGGCAGCGTCATTAGCTAGAAAAACTAGTCTAGTCTGGTGCTTCTGCAACGCTTTGATAACTAGTTCCTCACCTGAGATAATACAGCCAGCCCGTTGAGCTATCCCAACTAAGTTCGTTAATTTTTCTAGCTTATTCAAGGCCCAACTCTCTTCTTTTGACTTTGTGATCTACATAAGCAATCAATTCATCGTAGAATTCCTCAGAAACGGCCATAGAAAAACTGTGGTTAAAGACTCGCTTCTTCTTAGCTAACTGGGCTTCCTCATTGTCCAGTTTAATATAGGCTCCACGGCCGTTTTGTTTGCCTGTCGGGTCGATAAAAACTTTTCCTTCCTTATTTTTAACAATACGAAGGAGATCCCGCTTATCGATAACTTCCCCTGAAACAACTGATTTTCGCAAAGGTATTTTTCTTGTTTTTGGCATAAAACACCTTCCTTTACTTTTTAATCTGTATCCTTTAGCTATCCCTATTCCAGCTCTTCGGCCGATAGATCTTCTTCGATCACTTCAACTGGAGCAACAGTTTCAGCTGATAGATCTTCCGCCGAACTTTCACCATCCGAAAGTAGAGAATCTGCATCAAGATCATAAAGTTCTTCTGTTTGTTCACTTTCACCTTCCATTGCTTCGTACTCACTGGCTGACTTGATATCAATACGGTAACCAGTTAGGTGGGCAGCCAAGCGGACATTTTGCCCACGACGTCCGATTGCTAGTGACAGTTTGTTATCAGGAACCACAACAGTGGCATGCTTGCTGTTTTCATCATCGAAGATCACATAATCCACCTCAGCAGGGGCGATAGCATTATAGATAAATTCTGCTGGATCTTCCTCCCACTGAATCACATCAATGTTTTCTTCCACTGGAATTTCGAGTCCTGTCTTAGTATCCACACGAACTGGGTGAAATTTACTAATAACCTTTTTGATATTAGCACCACCGCGACCTACGATGGTACCGATAGCATCAACATTGGAATTGTGACTGCGGACAGCAACCTTGGTACGGTCACCTGCTTCGCGAGAGACACTCATGATTTCGACAGTACCGTCGAAAACCTCGGGAATTTCTTGTTCCATGATGCGTTTGATGAATTGGGGATGGCTGCGACTTACAAAAACGTTAACACCGCGCGGGTTATTCTCAACCTTGTAAACGTAAACCTCAATGCGGTCGTGAGATTTGAAAGTTTCACCCGGAATTTGGTCCTGATGAGATAATTGGGCTTCAATCGAACCAAGATTGACATAGATGAAACGCTGGTCAAAACGTTCAACCGTACCTGTCATAATTTCACCTTCATGCTCTTTATACTCACTGTAAGTGATCTCACGCATTTGACGGCGCATTTTCTCCATGATGGTTTGCTTAGCTGACTGGGCAGCTACACGTCCAAATTCCCTTACAGATTCTTCAAAGCGAATTTTATCGCCTAGTTCATAAGCAGAGCTAATCTTTAAAGCTTCGGCAAGACTGATTTCCAAGCGGCTGTCAAAGACTTCTTCAACGACTTCGCGGACACTGTAGACTTGGAAATCACCAGTTTTTTCATTATACTCTACTTCACAGCTCTCGGACTGACCATAGCGACGTTTATAGGCTGATTTCAATGACTCTGTGACGGCGTCGATAATATCTTTTTTATCAATATGTTTTTCTTCTTCCAGAATACGGAAGGCTTCTAGCATTTCTTTGCTCATAACAATAGTTGCTCGCTGTTTTAGCCGAGCTCTTATCCTTTCTAGTTGTATAATTTAACGCGTTTATAGTTGGTTCAACACTTTTAAGCCTAAAGCCTAACAGCCATCCTAGCCTTGGCCACTGTCTGATAAGGAATCTCGACTGTCTTTTGCCTAGTCTTATCCATATAAGTTATCGTCAGAGTTTCACCGTCAAAAGCAATTAAATCCCCTTCAAAAATTTTTACTTTATCAATAGCTTTGTAAAGACTGACATTGATATAAGAACCAATAGCACTCTTGAGACTGTCAGCGGTCTTAAGAGGGCGCTCTAAGCCAGGGCTGGAGATCTCTAGCATATACTGGTTGGGAAAGGGATCTGGTTTGATCGTATCCAGCAGGGGACTGATAATATCGGTCAAGGCAGCCGTGTCATCTACAGTGATTCCTTCAGGCTTATCTACCAAGATAGATAGAACATAATCAGAACCCATCTTTTCATAGACCACATCAACCAGTTCAAAAGGCTCAGGAATAACTGGTTTAACCAAGTCACTCACGGTATCTACAATAGTTTGATTGGCGATAGTAACTTCCTCTTCTTTCTAGTTTTCAAAGGAAAACAAAATCAATACATAAGAGGCGAAGTCATAACTCCGCCTCCTTCTTTTCGTATTCTTGAGCATAGTATAGCATGTTAACCCCTTGATTGCAAGGATAATATGCACTTTAGGCCCATATTTAACCAATTTTTTCAAATCTCACAGCAAAACCTGCTTCTGCAGCAGGATTAATCTGATAATATCTAGATTTCTCATCTATTATCTCAGGGGCCCGTAGAATGCCGATAGCGCAACGGCCCTATATCTGGCTGCTCAATCTTAAACAGAAAGGATATCACTTTCTCTTACTGGGTATTCAAACGCAGACTAACTTCTCTAAAATTACTATTCTTAGAGCTTTTGGAAGCTCTGCATTAACATCTCCATTTTGACTGTATCCGCTGGCTCCTTGCCTCTTGTTATCTAAAGTCAGCCCAAAAGCTCAACATTAGGTGGGGCACCTTGCTTTCAAACAAACGGCATTAGACCCTTAAAATTCCAATCGCTTTTTATTTTTAGAACTGTAGCAACACGAAGTTTGGATAGCCACTCTTATTAACCAAACGGAGTTAGCAAGAGGGGAAATCTAATTCTAATTCACTCTAGTGATTGACCCTTGTTATCAAGTGCTCCGCACTTAGATAACAAGCCACTGGCGTACCCTAAAAACAAGGAGAAGAGGGGATTCGAACCCCCGAGCCCCGTTAAGGACTACACGCTTTCCAAGCGTGCGCACTCGGCCACTATGCGACTTCTCCATTATAAATGTCACACAAGTGACATTATAACATAAAAACTTTTTAAAACCTAGCCTCAACTCGATAGATAGTCTGACCTTTTTGAGAAAATTTTTCTTCATATTCAGTCATTATATTTCCCTCAAAATTGCTGGCATGCAAATCCAGCCAAACCTTTTGCAAGGTCATGCCATACTGCGAAAAGCTAGCGAGACTATACTCAAATAATCCACGATTATCTGTTTTAAAATGAATCTCGCCATGCGGTGGTAAAATCTGCTTGTAGGAATCCAAAAAATTCTTATAGGTTAGACGGCGCTTTTCATGCTTTTTCTTGGGCCAAGGATCAGAAAAATTGAGGTAAAGGAGGTCAATTTCTTCCTCATCAAAATAATTAGTTAAGCTGGAGCCATCGACTCGTAGTAAGCGGATATTGTCCGCCCTGCTCTCTAATACCTTGTCCAAGGCATGGCTGAGAACTGATACTTGAATATCAATTCCAATGTAGTTAATATCAGGGTGAGCAGCCGCCATGCCTGCAATAAAAGCTCCCTTGCCTGAGCCTACCTCAATGTGGATGGGATTAGCATTGCCAAAAATTTTATGCCAGTTTCCCTTGGCATCCTGAGGCCTTAAAACAACAATCTGAGGATTATTAGCGAGATGCTCCTCGGCACCCTTACGTCTTCTTACTCGCATTTTACTTTTTACCAACTATCTCGCGAAACTTACGCAAATCGTAAATTTCTTGATTAACATGCTCCATATCATTTTCATCATAACACTTGAGCACTTGGGTCAAATAGGACAGCTGTCCGAACCAGGCTACTTTTTTCATGACGAGGTCATTATTTTTATAGCCATAGTAGCTGAGCCATTCACTCCAGTGGGTATAAGGAATATAGTGGCTGAGCATGTAAGCAACATCGTACATACGGTCAGTCAGGCGCACAGAATCCCAGTCGACAAGATAGATTAAACCACTGGTCGTAATGACCCAATTGCTGTGGCGTAAATCACCATGGACAATTGTTGCTTTTTCAGGGTCAAACTCAGGCAAATCATCCTTGAGTTCTTGAGCAATAGACTGGAGAAAAGAATTCGCTCGCAGCTGCTCAGGTACATTGTTTTCCCAATCAATGACTAAATCTCTCGGCGTCTCAATTTTATAGTTAAGCTGGGAAAGCTGATTAACCAAGGTTCTTGACCGGTGCATACGCAAAAGAATCTGGATGATTTGTTTACTGCCCATGTCTTGCTTATTAAGAATGCGACCATTCAGCCATTCTTGTGCACTCATAACATCACCATTCGACATCCGCTTAGCCCATAGAAGCTGGGGGGCAATTTGTTCCTTAGCCAGAGCAGCCAAGATTGGTGTTGTATTCATTTTGACGAAGACGCGGTCGCCATTGGGATAAGTCCCAACATAGGCCTTGCCGCTTTTACCGCGCAAGGGTTTTAAAGTTAAATCTGAATCTGTAGTTGTCACAATAGCTCCCTTTCTATTAATGCTTATTTCGATGCCTTAATTGTCTTCTTATTTTACTTGTTTTATCAAGCCTCGTCAATCATCCTCTTCAATTTATAAGGCAAGTAAAGTTCTACCAAGAAGAGGGTCAGCCCGCACAAGAGCACTAACCCTTGCCAAGAAAAAGCAAAAGTTAGAAAAACAAGTACTTCTATCAAAGAAATGACATAAAGGATTCCTCTCAAAACTTGCTTGAAATTACGCTTTTGCAACCCAGCTTCTAAGGGAAATAACTGAGTAAGATACTGATAGTCATAGTGGTTGGCGAGGGCCAATAATTGAAAGAGTAACAGATAATTGAAAAGAAGTGACAGAACAACCCCTATCAGTCCTGTTCGGATAAATCCTATACTAAGAAGGCTGAGAGCCAGCAAACGTAGACTAAGTCCTAAGTAATCACCGCTGCGTAGGTAAGCTCTCAGGTAGAGATTGGACCAGAGACTGCTGTGCTTTCGGGGTAGCCGAGCCAGCAGCCCATCTAGATAAGCACGGCGTTTTGTTCGACTGGAAATTCCCTTGACTCTAGTAAAAAGAGAGTAAAACTTAAGGATGGACTGGCGACGTCCCTGCTCCTGCTGGATGGCTTCGGTCCAATTGAGGCGATTTTGATTGACTAATTTCCGGCTTTTGAAAGCTAGAACGATTGCCTTGATCAGCAGCATGAGAATCAAGAAAATGCTAAAGCTTAGTTTAGAAAGACCTAAAGCTAGAAAAAGAGGAGCTAGGAGTACTAAAAACAGTGTCTGCACGCTCCCCCAAAGTATAAAGGAGCGTAGCCTAGCCTGCCTGATATGACCAACTATTTGTTTCTCCTTAGGTAGGTAAAAAATCTGGTCAGCTGGCTCTAGATAGGTCGCTATTCTTCCTGACCACAGCAGCAATACACTGGATACGCCTAATCCTACCAGAATAGGCCAGTGATTTTTAGGGAAGTGCTGCAGGAGGTTACTGTATTGGACCAAAAGAAAGCCCAAAAGAACAAACAACACGATAACAAAATGATCATTGAAGACATAACGTAGGTACTTGATGCATTGTTGGTTAAAGTCAAAGCGACGTTTGGCAAATATATCCTTCATCCTAAACCTCTTTTGTCAATGTCATGTAGATATCATTGAGACTAGCACCATCTTGACCAAAATTCTTCCGCAAATCTGCCAAAGTCCCCTGCGCACGAATCTGTCCTTGATGAAGAATAACGAAGGAGTCACACATTTTCTCAGCGGAGTCTAGGACATGAGTAGACATTAAGATGGCTGTCCCCCTAGCCTTTTCTTCTGCTAACAAATCAGTTAAATCATTGATAGCCACAGGGTCCAACCCAAGAAAGGGTTCATCAACAATCAGTAGACGCGGTTTAACAATAAGCGCACAGATAATCATAACCTTCTGCTTCATTCCTTTAGAAAAGTTCACTGGAAACCAATCTAACTTATCAGTGAGACGAAAGAGGTCCAAAAGCTTCTCAGCTCTTTCCATCGCTTGGTCAGTCGGAATATCATAAGCCATAGCAACCGTTTCCAAATGTTCCTTTAGGGTCAGTTCCTCATACAGGCTGGGGGTCTCAGGGATAAAGCCAATTTTTCGACGGTAGGCTGCCTGATCCTGATTCAGGCTCAAGCCATCAATCGTGACGCTACCTTGATAAGGGGTTAAAAGGCCGATAATTTCTTTAATAGTTGTTGATTTCCCAGCACCATTGAGGCCGATCAGACCAATCAATTGACCATCCGGTACATCAAAAGAAATTTCCTTAAGGACAGGCAGATTGAAGTAACCGCCGGTCATCTTCTCTATTTTCAGCATAATGTTCTCTCTAATTTTTGATATAATCATTATAACAAAAACATCATTTGATGAACAAATTGGAGACTAAAGGGCTGCAAAATGGTTCTGCCACCTTAATGCAATCTTTTCTTTTGCTGCAGCTGCCTAGTTTACGTACTTATAGATTGAGAGGATTTAAAATGGACGAGTGTATTTTTTGCCAAATTATTGCGGGAGAAATCCCATCATCAAAGATTTATGAAGATGATAAGGTTCTGGCCTTTCTGGACATTTCGCAGACGACCAAGGGACACACCTTGATTATTCCAAAAAAGCATGTTCGAAATATGCTTGATATGTCTGAGCAGGTGGCGACGGATTTATTTAAACGCTTGCCAAAATTGGCACGCGCTGTTAAAACTGCTACAGGAGCTAAGGGGCTGAATATTCTCAATAATAATGAGGAAATCGCCGGTCAGAGTGTTTTTCACGCTCATGTTCATATTATCCCTCGTTACAGCAACCAAGATGAAATTGGTATTACCTTTACTGAACATGAACCTGATTTTGAAGCACTAGGGCAGCTGGCTCAAGCGATTGCAAGTGAGGTGACTAAATGAGACTGAAAACCTTTTTACTTTCGGGCCTAGCTGGCTACGGTGCTTATCAAGCCTACTATCATCGCTATACCATTAAAAGAACTCTCATAGAAACTGCTCAAATCTGGGAAAAAGCTCAGACCGATGTCACCAATATCAAAGATAATTTACAAATTATTCAGCAAGAGCTGAAACAGATTAAAAACTATAAGACAGATCTGACTTACCAGTTCAATATTTTTGAGCAGGAGGCCGAGGGACGTCTGCATGAGATCCAGCAACGGATGAATAAATGGCAAGGCAATAATGATTAAAGAGCTTTTATTAGTCCTAAATATATTTGCCGAATAGCTTGAACAAGGTCTTATAAACGGCTTCTAAACTGCTTTCCCCTGCTACTTTACTCAGTCTTGAGCTGCTTGCTTATCCATCAATCATAAGCTCTAAAAAAGCAATTCTTATCCTATCTCAAAAGGCCAACTCTGCATCACTGTCGAGCTGGCCTTTTTATTTATACCAAAATCAAATGAGACAAGGTGGTGAAGTTAAAGTGGTTAAAAGGTTATCTAGGGAAAGCTCATTTTGTCGCTGCTTTGAAGTCATAAAAACAGCGAAGCATCCCATTTACTAATAGCAACCATCATTGGCTTCTTTAGTCCCTCACTAGATTGGATTGATCATGAAATTTCTGCTCACGTCGTAACTGGCCGCAGGTTACCATTAATAGCTAGGGATACTATTGCTACCATAGTTACCATTGGAGCCCGCTTCACCAGAATTACTATAAGCACCCACATCATTGCCATATCCGCCTACTGCGCCGCCCGTATCACCGCCGCTAGAACCAGCTCCTGGGGCATAGCCACCGTCACTATAGCTGCTACCACTACCATAATCGCTATAACCACTGTCAGAGCTAGCGTCTGAAGAAAAGCTGCCATCACCATAGATGTCTTCATAGAGAACTGCATTCGTTTTTAAATTAGAAGCTGTTCCTTTTTTCAATCCTAATTCCTTTTTAATGCGATTTTGAATCTTAAGAATACCATCAGCATCCGCCAACTGGTAAGAACCACCGTCAATCATAGCATCTGTCCCTTTAAGCTGGTAGGTTTTGACATTGCTAATAGCGTCTTTGTAGCCTAGAAGGTTGGTTAGGTTGTTGGAGGATAAGTCAATGTCTGTCTGCATATTTTTACTAACAGCTTTGAGGATTCTTTGATAATTACTAACGCTGCTACCCATATTGAGCAATTTGGCAACAACCTTTTGGATAACTTCCCGCTGGCGCTTTTGACGGCCATAATCGCCTTCTGGATCATCATAACGCATCCGAGCATAAACCAGAGCCTGCTGACCATTAATATGGTGGGTTCCTGGTTCAACAGTTGCTGTGTACTCAGGTTCATTTTCAGCAATAGAGATGGGAAAATCAAAATTATTAGTAACTTTAATACCACCAACGGCATCAACCAAATCAACCAACCCCTGCATATTGACCTGCATATAATAGTCAATATTAATATCAAGGAGATCCCCAATGACCGATAAGGATTTCTTGGTACCACCACTAGCATAAGCTGCATTTAATTTAGCCTGATTTTCAGAATCTGAGTCTCCAGACATGTTAACTAAAACATCGCGCTCCAAACTAGTCATGGTGGTCTTCTTTGTTTTAGGATTAACGGTGACCAGAATCATAGTATCACTGTTACCTTCCCATGTTTCCTTACGCTGAGAATCACCGGTATCCACCCCCATGAGCAAAATCGAGAAAGGCTCAGTCTGCTCGATGGCATTGCTGGATGCTCCGTACTGCTTAAAGGTCTTGGCTAATTGATTATTAGAAAAGCTAAGGGCACTCCCGCCATAAGCAAGACCTGCAACAACTGTTGTCACGATAATGGCAGACAACATTAAAAAAATTTTTCTTCCTAGTTTCATATCTATCCTTACTATAGTGCTCTACTCATAGAGTAGATATCAAGATACTGATTATCTCTACTTAGCACAGCAGCCTTCTGTCTGCTGACAATCTCAAAACCAAACTTTCGGTAAAGATGAAGAGCAGGCTTATTTCTAACCTGAACAGTCAATTCTAACTGTTCCAATAATTGAGTTTCCTGCGCCCAATCTAAGACTAACTCCAGCAGGGTCTGACCTAGACCATAGCCGCGATAATCTTTAGCAACAGCTAGGAATATATCACTTGACCAACCACCTGTTGCCATCTGAAAGCTGACCAAATTCAAGAGGCCAAGGACCTGGCTTCCTGACTTGGCAAGCAGGCAAATATCACGCTCACTTTTAGACTGCTTCAATAAGAATTCTGCCATTTGTTCTGGTGCCAGACTAGGCCTATCCTTAATAATCAAGTCAGTCTCCGCTGTAAGCTCATTTAAAAATTGACTCACATAAACAGCTTCCTGAGCTCTGGCCTCTTCAAAAACAATCTCTTGGCTAGTCATTAAGCTTCTCCACTAAGTCGCGGGAACGCTGTCCAGTCCCCCTAAGAGAGACCTGACGACCATCATTAGTTAGAGCAATGACTATTTCTAAATAGTCAGCCGGTAGGCTACCGGCTAGAAGCTCTCCCCATTCAATAACAGTTACTCCATTACCAAAGAGAAAATCATCTAAGTCAATAGAATCCGGATCATCCCCAATGCGATAAACATCCAGATGGTAGAGCGGAAGTCTCCCTTCATACTCGCGCACAATCGTGTAGGTCGGACTTTTAATCATTTGATCAATATCTAATGCTTTAGCAATTCCCTTAGTCAGCGTGGTCTTACCGGCTCCGAGTTCCCCCTTCAGCACAAGAATATCTTGTGCCTGTAGAGCTTGTCCGATTTTAATTCCAATAGCTATTAGCTCATCTTCACTATGACTATAAAACATAAAGCCATTATATCAAAAAAGCAGTTTCCGTCCAATTTTTTCTGCCCATCTGGTCTTTTGTTCTGCAAAAAAGACTGCCGCAACAGCCTTTTTGCAAGAGAAACTAAAGAATTGCTAAGCTTATGAAGTTCAGTATAAAGAGAAGATCCAAAATCCAGAGAATGGCATGAATATCCTTGGCTTCTCCCTTGATAATTTTTACCAGAGTGTAGGTGATAAAACCAGCAGCAATGCCATAAGTAATACTATAAGCAAATCCCATAAAAATGGACGTAAAGAAGGCAGGTACAGCTTCTGAGAGATCATCCCATTGGACATTTTTCAGATTAGATAGCATCATGATCCCAACAATAATCAAAATCGGAGCGGTAGCCTGTGTTGGTACAATAGATACCAAAGGACTAAAGATACTAGAAACGGCAAAGAGAATCGCCACAACCAAGGCAGTCAGGCCTGTTCGTCCACCTGCACCAATGCCTGCTGCTGATTCAACGTAAGTCGTTACGTTGGAGGTTCCAGCGATTGCACCAACTGATGTCCCTACCAAATCTGAAAATAAAGCACGATCTAGCCCTGCTGACTCCTTGTTTTCACCGGTAGTTGCTACAATCCCAACCTTTTCACCTGTACCAATTAAAGTACCGATTGTATCAAAAATATCAGTCAGAGAAAAGGCTAAAATTGCCATGAGGACACCTGGAATCTGCGAAGGAGTGGCAAAAAGAGAACCCAGTCCCTGACTGCCAAGAGCTACTCCAAAGATACTTTTCAAGTCGTGAAAGGAGGCGGTTAGACTTGTTGCCTGCCAATCAATCGCCCCAAGTTTAACGACCCCTAGGAGAATTCCGACAAGGGTGGTTAAGGCAATGGAAATAATGACTCCACCACGAATTCCTTTAACGATGAGGATAATTGTGATAGCTAAACCAATGAGCGCAAGAAGAACAGCCGGATTATTAAAAGGCACTAAGCCTGGTGTTGCTGAAGCATCTGCAGTAATAGAGGCGGCGGCTTTGCCAGCTCCTTTACCTGACACTGTATAGGTGTGAGGATCGATGGCAAAGTGAAGAAAGCCGGCATTTTTGATACCAACATAGGCTAAAAAGATACCAATACCAGCTGAAATAGCTGATTTAAGGGTTGCTGGAATAAATTCAATAATCATCTTACGAACCTTGGTGACCGTGATGATCAGCGAAATAACTCCACAAAGGAAGACCATAGCTAAAGCTTCCTGCCAACTGTAGCCCAATGAGAAGACAACTGTATAGGTAAAGAAAGCATTAAGTCCCATACCAGGTGCTTGAGCATAGGGCAGATTGGCATAAAAGGCCATCATGAGTGTTCCTGCAACTGCTCCAATAATCGTTGCTAGGAAAACACCCTGCTGGGGCATTCCTGTTTGGCTTAGCATGGCTGGATTGACAAATAAAATATAGGACATGGCAAAGAAGGTAGTTAGCCCTGCCATGATCTCTGTGCGGAGGTCTGTTCCGCGTTCCTGCAGTTTAAAAAATTTTTCCATTTTATGGAAGCATTCCTTTCTTATACTTCATCATCCTTAATTTTAAAGAACAATAATTTGATTATACCCTATAATTGTTCGGAAAACAACTCTATTTATCCAAAAACAGCCGAAACAAGCTAAATTTAGTTCACTTTCTAGTGCTAAAAATTAAAATCAATCGCTTTTATATTTTATCTTTCATTACCTATCGATCCCCCCATATAGCTCCTCTTGTTAGATTCCTTATTTTTTTCTGTTATAATAGGAAATATGACTCAGAAAATTATTGCATTGGACTTAGATGGTACCTTGTTGCGCAGCGACAATACTATCTCGAAGTATACCTTAGATACATTAAAAAAGATTAAAGCACTGGGACACCAGATAATTATTGTGACAGGACGTCCCTACCGCATGGCACAAGAGGCTTATCGGCAACTCGAACTCACAGGACCTATGATCAATTTCAATGGTGCACTGACCCACATTCCTGAAAAGAAATGGTCAGGCGAGTTGAATATGAGGATAGACAAGGACTACTTATTTGAAGCCCTTGCTAATTATGACGCCTTTGAGACAGACTTCTTAGCCAGTGAATACCGCAAAAACTTCTATATTACAATGGAGAATCGTCAATTGATCCCGCCAGAAATTTTCGGTGTTCCTAAGATTACTGACCAAATGGCCTTAATTCCTGAAAAAATTACACGGGATCCTAATGCTTTGCTTATGCAGACTCATGCTGAGGACAAATACCTGCTGGCAGATCAAATTCAGCAGCACTTTAAAAACGAAGTAGAGGTTGACTCTTGGGGAGGACCGCTCAATATCTTAGAATTTTCACCTAAAGGAGTAAACAAGGCCTTTGCCCTAAAGCACTTGCTGGAACGGTTGCGCAAAGATAAACAGGATCTTATCGCTTTTGGTGACGAACACAATGATACAGAAATGCTGGCTTTTGCTGGTACAGGATATGCTATGAAAAACGCCAGTGATACCCTCTTGCCTTTTGCAAATTTTATAACAAAATACAGCAACGATGAAGACGGGGTTGCTAGACAGCTGGCGGAAATATTCCTTTAACACTCAAAAACGATCATAATAATATAGGTAGAACCAGTCACCTTTAAATAAGAAGCTGACTGGTTTTTATGTGTTTGCAATCGGCTTAAAATTACACACCTTTTGCAAACAGATGCATCGCTTCCTTTAAGACTTTGTCACTGTAAAAGCTACCTACCAGTTTGATCCTTATTTTCAACTTTGGGGCTGAGACAAAAATCCTGCCTCCATAAATTATTTGAGATATGACAGTTTGACGCAGTAATTGATTGAACGTCCTTATCTTGGGGCATAGTTCCATTTTCAGATACCCTCTTAAACAGTTCACTGGACTGTTTGAGAAAACCAAGATCAACTATGCAAAGGTGGGATTGAAATACTCCGGTGGAGTTTGGCTGTCTGGAGATATACTGCCAAATCCTGCCACCTAAAAACAGGAAAGTGGCAGAGGCCCGGGCCTTAAATAAGAGAGCGAAGAAAATCAAAATCGCAATTTCATCATGATTTACCAATTGAGTCCCACTCTCAAACAAGATTGATAATCTAGAGTGGACACACAAGCAGCAGATAGGGTCAAAAAGATAGATTTTTCCTAAACGCAAGCGTCTTCATCAAACCTCCTATTTTTGCTTTATCTGCGGTCGCCCTTAGTATCTTGTAAATTGAACTCGGGCTGCAGATTGTGCAAAAAAGATAGATTTTTTCCTAAACGCAAGCGTCTTTGTCAAACCTCCTATTTTTGCTTTATCTGCGGTCGCCCTTAGTATCTTGTATAAAGAAGCAAATGAAAGTTTTTGCATTCTTTTGAAAATAGATGGGGTTTTCCAGAAATTTATCTTGACTTTTATCTGAAAGCGTTTTACAATAGACTTGTTCTTGACTGCCCCTAAACTCCAAAAGAAAAGTCCACGGGAGAGATTAGCAAGGAGTGTAGAGGTAACTAAATAAAAAGGAGGAAATTCAAGAATGGGTATCGGTATTATTATTGCCAGCCACGGTAAATTCGCTGAAGGTATCCACCAATCTGGCTCTATGATTTTCGGTGAGCAAGAGAAGGTACAAGTGGTCACTTTTATGCCAAATGAAGGACCTGATGACCTTTATAATCATTTCAACGATGCTATCGCACAATTCGAGGCTGACGATGAAATCCTAGTCCTAGCCGACCTTTGGTCTGGTTCACCATTTAACCAAGCCAGCCGCGTTATGGGTGAAAATCCTGATCGCAAAATGGCCATTATTACAGGACTTAATCTGCCAATGCTGATCCAAGCCTACACTGAGCGCTTAATGGCTGCTGATGCGGGTGTTGGACAAGTAGCGGCAAATATCATTAAGGAGGCCAAAGACGGTGTTAAAGTGCTTCCTGAAGAACTTAATCCCACTGAGGAAGCGCCAGCTGCTGAAACTGGTTCTGCAGGTCCTAGACAGGGTGCGATCCCCGAAGGTACTGTTATCGGGGACGGTAAGCTCAAAATCAACTTGGCACGCGTAGATACACGTCTGCTTCACGGACAGGTGGCAACTGGATGGACACCAAACTCTAAAGCCAATCGGATCATCGTTGCTTCAGACACTGTCGCAAAAGATGAACTGCGTAAGAGTCTGATCAAACAAGCGGCACCTAACGGTGTTAAGGCTAATGTTGTGCCAATCAAGAAATTGGTTGAAGCATCCAAGGACCCTCGCTTTGGCGATACACATGCGCTCATCCTGTTTGAGACACCGCAAGAGGCTCTGGAAGCCATTGAAGGCGGGGTGCCAATTAAAGAACTTAATGTTGGTTCTATGGCTCACTCGACTGGTAAGACCGTTGTCAACAACGTCCTATCCATGGACAAGGACGATGTTGCAACCTTTGAGAAACTTCGCGATCTCGGGGTTACATTCGACGTGCGTAAGGTCCCAAATGATTCTCAGAAAGATTTGTTTGATCTTATCGAGAAGGCACATATTCAATAATTTTTATGTCATAAACGAAAGGAACTAGAATAATGTCAGTTATTTCTATTATTTTGGTCCTCATCATCGCCTTCTTTGCAGGGCTTGATGGTATCTTGGACCAATTCCAACTTCACCAACCATTGGTTTCATGTACCTTGATTGGGTTGGCTACAGGACACTTAGAAGCTGGGTTAATTCTCGGCGGTGGACTGCAAATGATTGCTCTCGGTTGGGCAAATATCGGAGCGGCTGTAGCGCCAGATATTGCTTTAGCAGCAACGGCTGCAGCAGTTATCATGGTTAAAGGGGGAGATTTCTCTAAATCTGGTATTGGTGTTGCCCAAGCAGTGGCTATTCCACTCGCTGTTGCCGGACTTGCATTGACCATGTTGGTACGTACTATCTCTGTTGGGATTGTTCACGGAGCTGATACAGCTGCAACAAAAGGGAATATCCGCGCTGTCGAACGGGCTCACTTTACGGCCTTGATTCTTCAAGGTTTACGTATTATGTTGCCTGTAGCCCTCCTTCTTGCTCTGCCTACCCATACTGTACAAGAGCTGTTAAATGCGATTCCATCTTGGCTAAAAGACGGTATGACCATTGGTGGTGGTATGGTTGTTGCTGTTGGTTATGCTATGGTTATCAATATGATGGCAACCCGTGAAACTTGGCCATTCTTTGCCCTTGGTTTTGCTTTTGCTGCCGTTACCGATCTTACTTTAGTTGCTCTTGGTACAATTGGTGTCGCAGCTGCTCTTATCTACCTCAACCTGTCAGATATGGCTGGTAATGGAGGCGGATCTGCTGGTAGCTCTGGCGGTTCCGGAGATCCAATTGGCGATATCTTGGAAGACTATTAGAAAGGAGCAAAACAATGGCAGAAAGAATTCAATTAACACAATCTGATCGTCGTAAAGTTTGGTGGCGCTCAACATTCTTACAAGGATCTTGGAACTATGAACGGATGCAAAACTTGGGTTGGGCTTACTCACTGATTCCAGCGATTAAAAAGCTTTATACTTCTGAGGAAGATCGTTCTGCAGCTTTGGAACGTCACTTGGAGTTCTTTAATACCCACCCTTACGTAGCTGCCCCTATCCTTGGGGTAACATTAGCTTTGGAAGAAGAAAAAGCTAATGGAGCTGAAATCGATAATGCTGCTATCCAAGGGGTTAAAATCGGTATGATGGGACCCTTGGCCGGTATCGGTGACCCTGTTTTCTGGTTTACGCTCCGTCCGATCCTTGGTGCTCTTGGCGCTTCACTTGCACAAGCAGGTAATATTGTTGGCCCGCTGATTTTCTTCTTCGGGTGGAATATCATCCGTATGGCCTTCCTCTGGTATACACAAGAGTTAGGATTTAAAGCTGGTTCCGAAATTACCAAAGACCTTTCAGGGGGTATCCTCCAAAAGATTACTAAGGGAGCGTCTATTCTTGGTATGTTCATCTTAGCAGCCTTGGTTGAGCGTTGGGTTAGTGTTAAATTTGCTGTAGATTTACCAACAACTAAGCTTAGCAACGATAATGGTAAAACATTTGTCACTCTACCTAATGGTGCCGTTACCGGAGGCAAGTTAAAGGAAGCTATTGAAGGCTTTAATGACAACTTAAATCTTGGTCCTATCAAAACAAACAGCCTTCAAGGGCAGCTAGATTCATTGATTCCAGGCCTAATGGGACTTTTGTTAACTCTATTATGTATGTGGTTGCTTAGAAAGAAAGTGTCACCTATTGTTATGATTCTTGCACTTTTTGCGGTAGGTATCATTGCCCATGTTGCCGGATTGATGTAAGCAAGAAAACAAAGAGAGCTTTGGCTCTCTCAGACTGAAGACAAAGCTCTTGGAATTACATTTCTAAGAGCTTTTTGCTCTGTTTAGGAGTATACTAAAAGAAAACAGTTTGTGAGGTAAGGCCATGTTTCACAAAGAAAAGCCAGATTATA